>CALEPD010000022.1 GCA_937910265.1 uncultured Bacteroidales bacterium | reverse complement strand
TTCTCCATCTATTTATCAACAATATGCTTGTTATTTAATTCCGCCAACGGGTAAATATTATTGTAACTTCGCAGACAGAAATCAGGTACGAAACGGCCAAACTAAGCTCTCCGTCGAACGCCACGAACAAAAAGTTGAACTTTTAGAGCCTACCTAATTATTACTGGATGCCGGAAGATGCAGGAGGCCTGGTCTCGGTTACAGTCATATTGTGTCACACTTTATGCCGAAAACCAAGGGAAATAATCCGTAACAACTGAGCAAATGGTGGAAGGCTGCAGCTTCTGCATCGTTGTCAGATGCCAAAGCAGCAACAGTCGCAAGTTATGTTGTGGCATTTTCTCGAGACACATGTCTTGATGCGGCAACTGCCGGTGTCGCTGGCAGTTCCTTGTTTGACGGAGTAATAACCCTTTTGTCGGAATGGAGAAATTGAATATGGGGAAGAAGAAATTTGGGGAAATATATTTTCTCCTATTGATTGGTTTTTCATTAGAAAAAGCAATAACCCCAATCCTAACCAAGGAGCCATTCAAATGATCACACTTTCCGATTGTCAGTCGATTAAATGCGCCGCATAGCGCACGGAAATCTGCTCGAAATAGAACATAATCGCACGAAAGCAATTTATAGAACCCACACCTATATCATGAAACATACATGCCTGTTGTTGTAACTGCAGCAACAGGTTTTTTCGATTCCATGTCGCGTATCGTTATCTCATATACGCATGTACTCTTGCCTTGCTTGATGCATGTGGCTGTGGCTTCAATCATATTCGATTTCGGTTGGGATAGGTAGTTTATATGGCTGTTTAGCGAAACCCAATGTAATTGGTCGGTGCATTCGCTGTTGGCTGCTGCTGCAAATGCCAAGTCGGCCAGCGTGAAAAACACTCCCCCCATAACACCTCCCATGGCATTGCGGTGACTGGCGTTTATTTTTACCGTGCATTGTGATGAATGCGTGGAAATTGCAGTTAATTCCACTCCGGTGACGGCTGTGGCGTAGAGGTCGTTTTGGAATATCGATTTTGCTTCTTCGAGTGTCATGGTTGCTGTTCTTTGTTGTTGATTTTAACGTACTTTAAATTCAGTGCATTCATGGCGTTGCTGTGTAGTCCACTGACATTCTTATGGGTGAAATGGAGTATTTGGTCGTAATACAGCACAACAATCGGAGCCTCTTCATTAATCATGCGGTTCATCTGTCGGTATAACTCTATACGTACAGAGTCGTCGGTTATGCTTTTTGATTTACGATACATTTCATCGTATTCCGCGTTATTGTAGTGGGTGTAGTTCGGGCCATTCGGGGCTTTGTTCTGGCTGTAGAACAGCGACAAATAATTTTCCGCGTCGGGGTAGTCTGCAATCCATGATCCTCTGAACCATTGAACTTTTCCTTGGGCTATTTGTTCTCTGAGTGCTGCAGGCGGATTTACATCAACTTTTACCTTTATCCCGATAAGATTTAGTTGTTGTTGTATATATTTACATAGGTCAAGGTAATTGGATGTCGTTGACATTGTTAATGTTGGAAGTCCTTCTCCATGCGGATATCCGGCTTCTGCAAGCAGTTGTTCAGCTTTGGCTATGTCGTACTCATACCCATTACAGTTTACCGTGTCAAATCCGGGCAGCCCTTTGGGTATTATTCCGTAGCATCCGGGAGTACCGACGTTGTTCCGCAGGTATTTCATCATCTTGCGTCTGTCAAATCCGTAATTGATGGCTTGCCTGATGCGTTTGTCATGCAACGGAGAATCTTCCTGGTCAGTGAGAAAACCCAAATATTCGGTATTGAGGTACGGTGTGCTGGTCATTGTGATACGGCCTTGGTATTTGGTTTTCAATTGTCCTGTTTTGGTTAGAATCTCGTCTTTGTAACTGGCGTCAAGCGAGTTCATGAAATCCAAGTTTCCTTTAACGAATTCAAGAAAAACAGTTTGCTTGTCGACAATGAAAGTAGTTGCTACCGCGTCAAGATAGGGTAGGCGGTATCCCTCTTTGTCACATTCAAAATACAAAGGGTTTTTGCGTAGTACAAGCTTTACATTTTCTTTCCATAATTGAAATTGAAACGGTCCTGTTCCACAGGGGTGTTTTCTGAAATCAGTACCGTAATGTTCGGCAACCTCATGCGGAACAACACTGCAATAAGGGGTGCCGAGTAATCCGATGAAAGGGCTGAATGGTTGTTTGAGTTCTATGACAAATGTGCTGTCGTTGGGAGCCGCAAAGCCATTTGGGGCAACCTCACTGAAAATCCATAAACCTGGCGAAGCGACGTCGGGGTCCAATATACGGTTGAAACTGTATAAAAAATCGTTTGCAGTTACTTTTCTTGTCGAGTCACCAGTGTTAAATAATCCGTTTTTATGAAAATACACATCATCTCTTAAAGTAAAGGTATAGGTTTTTCCATCGTCAGAAATATTCCATTTCTTGGCAATACATGGCTGAACATTCAGGTTGCTGTCAAGTTGAATCAACCCATTGTACAATTGCGAGCACGCCCAGATGAGTGCTTGGTCCTTGGCAAATGCCGGGTCTAAAGTGTTAATGCCGGCACTTTCATTATAACGGAATATCATCTTGTCGTCATGGTTCGGTATGGAGCACGACGACAATAGTAAAATTATGGCTACAAAGGTTAGTGTATGTTTATGCATCATTGTACAGGTTTGTGGGTTATGAGTTTTTCAGCGGCTTTCCGGGCTTGTTTTACAATTTCCTCTTCACCGGCAATGTGCCTTCCCTCCATTAGTATTCTGCCGTTGCATATTACAGTGTCAATGCAGTCTCCATGTGCCGCGTATATCAAATTCGATAAGGTATTGTTGTTCGGGACAAATGCAATATTGTTCAAGTCCACCAGAATGATGTCGGCCAATTTTCCTTCAGCAATCTCTCCTGCATCCCATCCCATGGCATTAAATCCGTTACGGGTTGCTATTTGAAGTGCCGATTGCGATGGCAATACCGTTGGATTTTTGCGCCACCCTTTCTGCAGCAGCGACATTGTCTTCATGGCTTCGATCATGTCGAGGTTGTTCGACGAGGCGCACCCATCGGTTCCGAGCAATATCTCAACACCCGCTTGGCGGAGTTCTTCGTACAGAAACATGTATCCCGAGCCTAATTTAAGGTTCGAGTTCGGGTTGTGCACAATTTTTACATTATGTTTGGCAATAAGGTCTATTTCCTTTTCGCTGATGTGTAATGCGTGAGCGGCAATTATTTTGTCACCTAATGTGTCTAAAAATCCAATTCGGTCCAGATATTCGAACGGTCGGCATCTGTGTTCGGTTATACATTGCTCAATCTCATTCAATGTCTCGGACATGTGTATGTGGCATTTTACCCCATATTTTGAGCAATATTCGGCCACGCGAAGTAGTCCCTTTTCGTTCACTGTATAAATGGCGTGGGGCGCAAGTCCGAAGGTGATTCTTTCACGTCTTTTGGGAAGTGTTTTTGAGGTGCAGTCTCCAATCTCATCCCCATTTCCGAATATGTTAAGGCACAAATTTGCTCTTATCCCGCTTTCTGCCACAGCTTGAGCTTCTGCCTCAATGTGGAAATACATATCGTTGAAGGCGGTTGTGCCATTCTTGATCATTTCAAGGCAGGCCAATTTGGTTCCCCAATACACAACTTCATCGGTCAGATTCTTTTCATTGGGCCAGATCCAATCGTTAAGCCAAACATCCAGGGGTAGGTCGTTCCCGAGACCACGGAATAATGTCATGGGGGCATGGCAATGTCCGTTTGCAAATGCGGGAAATGCCGCTTTCCCGCTGCCATTTACATGTAAAACATCAACAGGCATTGGCAACTCTTTGCCAATGCCTGCTATGTGGTTATTATGTATCCAAATATTTGTGGTTTCCTCGTTAAGAAGAACGCCTTCTATGAAAAGATCCATAACATTGTCTACTGAACCAATATCAGTATATCGTTGTTCTGTCCTTTCACAACACCCCCTCTGATTTCAAACGTTTTCTCTCCTTCACTTTCGGTAACCAGACGAATGTTTCCTTTGGCCAATGCCGAAATGATTGGGGCGTGATTGTTTAGTATCTCAAACAAGCCATCTGCACCAGGCAACTGTATCAGCTTGGCTTCTCCCTCGTAAAGGGCACTGTCGGGCTTTATGATTTTTACGTTCATTTTTATTCAATTGATAGGGTGTACTATTCTTTGGTTTCAGCCAGAATCTTCTCGCCTTTTTCAATGGCTTCCTCGATGGTGCCTACCAACAGGAATGCCTGTTCGGGTAAGTAGTCAACATCTCCGTTGAGAATCATATTGAAACCTTTGATGGTGTCTTCGATGTTAACGAATTTACCTTTCAATCCGGTAAATGCTTCAGCTACGAAGAATGGTTGTGAAAGGAAACGTTGAACACGGCGGGCACGCGAAACGACCAATTTGTCTGATTCGCCAAGCTCTTCCATACCGAGAATGGCAATGATGTCTTGCAATTCGTTGTAACGTTGAAGTATCTGTTTTACACGTTGAGCGGTGTTGTAATGCTCTTCTCCTACAATGTCAGGTGAAAGAATGCGTGATGTTGAATCCAGTGGGTCAACAGCAGGGTAGATGCCGAGCTCGGATATTTTACGGCTGAGAACGGTCTGTGCATCCAAGTGGGCAAATGTTGTGGCGGGAGCCGGGTCGGTCAAGTCGTCGGCAGGTACATATACAGCTTGTACCGATGTGATTGAACCGCGTTTGGTCGATGTGATACGCTCTTGCATCATACCCATTTCAGTGGCCAAAGTGGGTTGGTAACCTACAGCGGAGGGCATACGGCCGAGAAGTGCCGATACTTCAGAACCTGCTTGGGTAAAACGGAAGATGTTGTCGATGAAGAGGAGAATGTCGCGACCACCGGTTTTTTCGTCACCGTCACGGTAGTATTCAGCGAGGGTAAGACCTGCCAATGCAACACGTGCTCTTGCACCGGGTGTTTCGTTCATCTGACCGAACACCATTGTACATTTTGAGTCCTTGAGGGCTTCTGTGTCGATTTTCGACAAGTCCCAGCTGCCTTCTTCCATGCTTTTGTTGAACTCTTCACCGTATTTGATAACGCCGGCTTCAATCATTTCGCGCAACAAGTCGTTACCTTCACGGGTACGCTCACCAACACCGGTGAATACCGACATACCGCTATATTTCTTTGCAATGTTGTTGATGAGCTCTTGGATGAGAACGGTTTTGCCTACACCGGCACCTCCGAAGAGACCGATTTTACCACCTTTAAGGAAGGGCTGGATCAAGTCGATAACCTTGATACCTGTGAAAAGCACCTCTTGAGTGGTTGACAAGTTCTCGAATTTAGGCGGTTCGCGGTGTATACTGTAGCGTTTCTCGCATTTGGGTGCGGGCATACCGTCGATGGTTTCTCCGATAACGTTGAACAAACGGCCGTTGATTTCTTCTCCAACAGGCATCGAAATGGGGGCTCCTAAGGAAACAACTTCCATGCCACGTTCCAAACCGTCTGTTGTGTCCATTGCAATTGTGCGCATGGTGTTTTCTCCAATATCCTGTTGGCATTCCAAAATGACTTCTGCTCCATCGGGGCGTTTTACAACAAGTGCATCGTAAATGTCAGGCAAATTAATACCGTCTTCGAACATAACATCGATTACGGCGCCAATGATTTGGGAGATTTTTCCTTTTGTTTCCATATGTTTTTATTATTGTTTTTCTGAAATATTCTATCTCGGGAGACAGTGTGTTAAATCGATTTAATTATTTTTGCGAAAATACGATTTTTTTATTGAATTTAAGTCTTTTTTTTGTAAAAAATATTCACAGTTAAATATAATGTTCTGTTTTAGATAATTTTATACAACCTTCCTGGCAGGCATCGTATGAGGTTTTTAATCTCTAAACCCAGTAGTGCGGCGGCGATTTTTGGATGAGATAGATTGCTTTTCTGTACAATTCCGTCTATCGTTTCTTCAGCTTCCTGGAGTATTTCTATTATCAGTTGTTCATCTGGATCCAATTTCGGGAACAACTCCTGTTGTCGGTCTTGTCGTTTACTTGCCTGAGTCCATCCCATTTCATAATACAAATCATCAATCGACCTCATCAATATGGCTTTGTTGTTGGCTATTAAATTGTTGCATCCTTTCGAGTAGGTGTCGTTGATTCTTCCTGGTATTGCGAAAACATCACGGTGATAGCTGTTGGCTATGTTAGCGGTAATTAGTGCTCCACCTTTTTCCGATGCTTCCACCACGATAGTGGCATCCGACATGGCTGCTATGATGCGGTTGCGTGCAGGAAAAAGACTTGGTGATATCTTTGTTGTCGAGTTGAATTCCGAAACCAATGCACCGCCCGATTCTATCATCTGTTTCGCCAGGTTTCTGTTGCTTGAGGGGTATATCTGATTCAGTCCATGTCCTAGTACGCCAATGGTTGCGATATGGTTGTTGATCGATGCCTTGTGAGCCTCAGTGTCAATGCCGTATGCCAATCCGCTCACAATAAGAATGTCATCCCCACTCAGTTGCTCCACAAGTTTGTTAGTCATGGTTTTTCCATAGTCTGTTGCTCTGCGCGTGCCAACAATGCTCACAACACGTTTCTTGTTTAAGTCGCATTCACCCATAGTGTAAAGAAGTACCGGGCTATCTTCACAATCCAGTTTGTTCATTCGCTGCGGATATTTTTTATCAGTCATGAACAATACCTGGATGTTATGTTTTTCAATAAATTCCATTTCATGCTCCACCTGTTTGAACATAGAGCGTTGCTCAATCTGTTCAACAATATTATGGTGTTTGCCGAAGATGCCGTTCAGCTCCGATTTCGGCATTGAAAACAAATCCTTCGGATTGGGGTACAGCTCTAATAGTTTCCGGCATCCTTTGGCGCCGAGGCCGGCAATTTCACTGAAGGCTATTTTGTAAAAAAGGTCATCCATGGCTATTCTTGATTACGGGGTATGGTATATATTGTTACACCTCTTTTGTCGAGATAAAACGTTATATGTGCCCACTTTATTTTAGACAAGTCCGATAAACCGATGATGTATGAACTGTGGGTTTCAGTCAGCCCTGTCTCAGTACCAAAGAAGAAATCATGCCCGCCGATGGCAACCCCATACATCAATCTCCCAAAGGCGGACTTTTAATGCTACAGCGTTGAAATTGTTGACCAAAATATAAATATCCATCTAAATATAAGATGGGTTCTATAAATTCCATATTTTTAAAATCAATAGTTAACATGAGTGAGTCCGATTTTTCAGCGCATTTGCCCTTCTTTCGGCATCTTTCCGATTGTCAATCGATTACAATGCACCGCATTGCGCACTCTTTCCGCACGGAAATCTGCACGAAATAAGAACCAAATCACACGAAAGCAATTTATAGACCCCATCATATAAGTGCGTTTTCCCCATGTTTTAAATCATAATCCCTGCCAATATGCCCCATAATATAGCCTGCAGATGTGTCCTCTGGTCTATGTTAAGCGCTGAAATCCAATTGTTGAAAAATAAATTTTGTAAAAAAAACGTCAGTTAGAACTTTTTAATGTATCTTTGCGGTATGAAAAATACAAATGCAACAGCAGAACAAACTGCCAAATTTTTATTACAAGTAAAAGCAGTAAAGCTCAACAATGAGAATCCATTCACTTGGGCTTCTGGTAGAAAGTCACCTATTTATTGTGACAACCGCGTAACTTTGTCGTATCCTCCCATCCGTACTTTCATCCGTCAAGGTTTTGTTGAGGCCATCAACGAATATTTCGGCAATGTCGATGTCATCGCAGGCGTCGCCACCGGCGGAATTGCTCAAGGTGCATTGGTTGCGCAAGAATTGGAAAAACCGTTTGTTTATGTCCGTTCCGAATCCAAGTCACACGGTTTGACCAACCAAATTGAGGGTGAAATCTCCAGCGGACAATCTGTCGTTGTTATCGAAGACCTCGTTTCAACCGGCAAAAGCAGTTTGGTCGCTGTGAATGCATTACGTGAAAAAGGCTGTGTTGTCAAAGGCATGGTCGCCATCTTCACCTACGGACTCGATGTAGCAGCCAAAAACTTCAAGGATGCCAACGTCGAACTTGTAACCCTTACCGATTACAACACTTTGGTCGAGGTCGCCCGTACTGAGGAATATATACAAACCAAAGAAATGGAGTCGCTCTCGCAATGGCGTCAGAACCCTGAAAAATGGAGCGATGAGCATATGAACAATGAATAAAAAAGTATTTACACTCTTCGCCGCATTGTTGGTTATTTGTGCACAATTGTCTGCGCAAACCATCAAAGATGTAAGTTTTGTCCGTGAAGGCAAACAACTCACCATATCGTACATTCTCTTGGATAAACCTGCCGACATCCGTGTCCGTGCATCCGTCGACGGCGGCGTTTATTTCAGCGAACCCGTTCAAAATCTCAGCGGGGCTGTAGGCAAGGATGTTCAGCCATCGAAAAAGACAAAAGATGGTTACGACACATTGAAAATCATAGCCTACGACATGCGCGAGATTCGTGGCGTTGAGGACGATAATATGCTTTATTTCCTTGTCGAAGTCGACGACGGTTCATTGGAAATCAATTGCAACGGCATTCGTTTCAAGATGTTGCCCATCGCTGGTGGAACTTTTGATATGGGTTGTACAAAACCCCACGGAGCCAAACACCATTATGAAGAGGCCACACCCGTCCACAAGGTTAAAGTAAACGATTTCTATATGGGACAGTATGAGGTTACTCAGAAACTCTGGCTTTCTGTCATGGATACCAACCCCTCGCGTTGGCGCTACAGCGACAGCCTTCCCGTAGAGCAGGTTTCCTGGAACGACGCACAGATTTTCATCGCCCGTTTGAGCCAGATTACCGGTTACCGTTTCCGCCTTCCTACCGAGGCAGAATGGGAATATGCGGCCCGCGGTGGCCAATATTCGAAAGATTGTACCTATCCCGGTACCGATGGCGATTTGGCTTCCTACTGCTGGTATGGAAGCAATTCCCAAAACATCACTCACCCTGTAGGCCAGTTGAGACCTAACGAATTAGGTCTCTACGATATGGGTGGCAATGTCTGGGAATGGTGTTCCGATTGGATGGGCGAGTACCCCTCCGAAATGCAGGACAACCCCACCGGCCCAAAATATGGCGAAAACCGTATACTCCGAGGCGGTAGCCTCAACAGCCCCTCATGGGGTTGTGCCGTAAGTGATAGATGTTGGTACCTACCCGACTATGGATATGGTTTCCACGGCTTCCGTCTTGTGCTTGACGATGCCGAACGCGAAGAAGCCGACTACGAGCTTTACGATTATTGAGCCGTCTCCCCACGATGTCAAACCTTATTATCAACGATAAACCCTTTAGACTGTATCTCTCCCAAAGCGAGATACAGTCTATTGTTACACGCCTGGCCGATATGATATCGGCCGACTACAAAGATAAAAATCCAATCCTCTGTCCGGTTCTGACAGGAAGTTATCTGTTCGTTGCCGACTTGTCAAGGGAAATGTCTGTCGATTGCGAGGTCTCTTTTGTCCGCTATTCCTCTTATGTAGGCATGCACTCTTCTGGCGTGGTCAACGAAGTTCTGCCTTTCCCCGACAGCGTGAAAAACCGTCACGTTATTATCGTTGAGGATATCGTCGACAGCGGTGTTACCATCGATTTTATGCTCCAGCGCCTGCAGGCGCTCCAACCTGCCAGTGTCGCAGTTTGCTCGTTTTTGTTCAAGCCTGGCAATTTTGTGAAGAACTTCCCCATCAAGTACATCGGTGCTTCCATTCCCAACGATTTTGTTGTCGGATATGGGCTCGATTATGCTGGCAAGGGTCGCAGTTACAGCGATATATACATATTGGATGAGTGACGCTTCTAATCCCAGGCCATTCTTAATGCATTAATGATTATTTCAGTACATGCTTGATAATTGTATGACAAGTTCCGGCAATGCCAATCCTTCAAGCCGTGCAGTCAGGGTCAATTGGGTTGATGCGGCCAAATCAATAGGTTTGTTCCTGGTTTTCTGGGGCCATATTTTGTACGAAGGGTCCGACCTTGCCGCAACACTCAACAAGGCAATTTATTCTTTCCATATGCCCATGTATTTCATGCTCTCGGGCTATGTCTTGAAATCCGACACAAAGACTTTTCTACAATTTGTTATGGACAAGGTGTATAGAATACTCTTACCCGCACTATTCCTGTACATTTTAACCCTGCCTCTGTACTTCTATTTTCTCGACACTCCCGCATCACCAATGTCCGTCATTCGCACCATATGCTATTTCGATGGCCAATGTGCCTACAATTCTCCCATTTGGTTTTTCTTCTCGCTCTTTGTCATTCTTATTGTCGCCAAATTGTTGAAGTTGGCCCAGTCAGGCATCGCCAAGTTGGTTGCAGTGATAGCAACCACTCTGTTGCTCTCGTACATATGTTACGCTTCTCAATGGCAAGTCTTCAACACTTTTGGTTTCAATAAGGCTCTTTTGGGCCTCTTCTTTGTTTCATGTGGGGCATTGCTGAAGCGCATGCCCTATAGTGGACTGTCGGAACTGTTGGATTGGTGGCACTTCCGCTTTGGGTGGTTTCCGGCCTTCTTCTAAACACAAAAGTCTCCATATATGGCATGGAATTGGGCAACTTTTGGCTGTTTGTTATTTCAAGCCTCTCGGAATCCCTCTGCTTCTTTGCATTGTGCAAGCTGTTCGATGGAAGCAGATTTGTGCGCGAATATGCCCGATGGACAATCTTTATAGTTTCAAGCCACATGGTATTGGTTACCTCATTTGGGTTTATCTCACAAACCTTGTCGTTCAATGGCACCATTCTGTTCGATGTGCTTAGTGCCGCATTTGTGTTGGTCTCGTTGGTTGTGTATCGATATCTGTGTAAATATCTGGAGCGCCGTTTCCCGTTCATATTGGGCATCGGCAGGTAGGTTCCATTCTTCGCACCGAATCCTCTTTATCCATTTGTCAAGCAAGAATAGCGGCCTGCTCTGCTGTTCCCTCATGCATTTTTTCTTTATTTTCTCTGTAATTTTATATTTAATATTCCGTTATGATTGTAACATGTTGGCAACTTTCCTTTGCGAAAGTCCTGTAACATGCTTCACTTATTTATAATTATAGGTTATGTTCCCTATTTGTATGAATGTAATAAAGTCATATTTAACCAGACCGAAGCGCACAATTCCTCTTTTACTGGTGGCTTTGTTCAGTGCTTTGCTCAATGGCTGTACTCCTGATGATCCGATTCGTACCTTCGACGAAAGTCTGTTGATAGGAACGTGGGTGAGCGGTACCGAATACTATCGTTTCGATGAGGGGTACAATGGCGCCACATGGGACACCGCCGACGATGTTCAGGAAGAAGAGGCACAGCTGTTCACATGGTCATTGACCGACGACCGTTTGCTGCTGGTCCATAAACTTGAAATGGGTGCCGATGTTCCCAAAATGTACACTGTCATGCAGTTGGATGATGATATTTTGCAATTGCACGATGCTTTCGATAATCAATATACTTTTACCCGAATATAGTGTGTCATGAAAAAGTGGATTAAGGTTTTATTATGTTCCTTGGGATCTCTGCTCGGACTGGTTGTTGTCGCCGTTTGCGTCATCTGCTGGTTGGTGTTCACTCCTGCCAAACTCACGGCCATTGTCAACGACCTCTCCGATAAGTATTTGAAATGCGACGCTTCATTCAATAACGTCCATCTTTCATTGTTTAAAACATTCCCCTATGCCGGTTTGGAAGTCTCCGATGCAGTGTTGATTAACCCAATGGAGGGTGCTGACAACGACACCCTTGCGACAGTCTCTCAGCTTGTTGTTGGCGTTGATGTCAAGTCCTTCCTCCGCAATGGCGATGTGGTAGTCAAAGAATTGCAGCTCGACGGTACCGACGCATATGTTTTCATCGACCAAGACGGCAATGCCAACTACATGGTATTCCCCGCCTCCGACGACGATGATACCTCCTCTGCGGCAATGCCCGAATTGATTGATGTCAAGAAATTGGGTGTATCCAATCTCTCGTTATCCTTCTGCAACCTTCAGGCAGGGGTATATGCATCGCTTTCGGGACTCTCTCTCGAAATGAGCGGCGCTGTGGCCGATTCGTTGGTCAATGCCGATCTATCGGTCAATGCCGACATGTTTAGCCTGGCTTTGCTCGACTCCTCACATGTGGTCAATACCGATGTTTTCATGACCGGTTTCGCCCTCGCCACAAAATTCATCGGCTCATACGATAGTGTATGCGGCTATCTTGATATGCAGCTCTCTAAAGCCGATGTCGAATACGACGGTCAGACTTTCACAAACGAGGTCATGTGCGGTCGCCCCGAGGATTTGATTACGGTCAGAGCTCCTTTTTCCATCAATTTGGCAAATCCACGAGTGGCCTTCTCCCATGCTTCTGTCGCATTGCTTTCGTACATGATCTCCCTGAACGGCGATGTCATCTTGCCCCACCAAGAGAAACCCATGTTACTCGATCTGACCTTCGCAACCAACAAATGGAATGTACGCTCGTTGATGTCCGTGCTTCCCGACTTCTTGGTCGCTTCTCTCAATGGCATGAGTGTCGATGCCGATTTGTTGCTGAATGGTTCGGTCAAAGGTGTTTGCGATTCAACGTTCTTGCCTGTCATCGATGCCAATGTGTCGCTCTCGAAAGGCCGTTTCCGGGCACCTGATCTGTTGCCATATAAAATCGCACCGCTTAATGCCGATGTTGATGTTCATCTCAACTTGGCCGGCAAATCGCATGCGCGTGTCAACGCTCTCAATGCCCATGTCGACGGCAGTCGTTTGCGGTTGACCGGCGATGTCGATGACCTCTTAGGCAACATGTATGCTGATGCAAATCTCTCGGGTAATGTCTCTCTACCCATATTGCAGAAAATCATTCCCGATACAGTGCCAATCGCCCTCGGCGGCACTGCGGAGGTTTCTTTGGATGTCAAGGCATCGCTCAACGATGTGCTCAATCAGAATTTTGCTAAAGTAAAGCTCGACGGCGACTTCGGTATTCAGAACCTCGACGTCAAATATGATACCATTCATGCGCAATCACCATCGTTAAATCTTGCAGTCAAGATGCCTTCTGCAATGAATCAAGTCGATGTCGATGCTATGCTATCGGCCCAATTGGAGTCCACCTATCTGAAAGTGGCCTCAACCGGCGATAACCTCAACGCCCAGTTGGTTTCACCCAAGGTCGAGGTTGCTCTCAACAACATCCTCGACACAACCACTCCGTTGGCAATGGCTTGCGATTTGAATTTTGTCAAAGCCGATGCCGAGCTCGACTCAACCGTTTTTTCAACAGGGCCTTGTACTGTCGATGTCAGCATATTGTACGATTCGTTGCAGGACAATTTCCTGAGTCAGCTCAATCCCGAGGCAAATCTCTCGCTCAAAGGCGTTCGTCTCTCTGTTCCCGGTATCAACGAGGTGGTTAAAATGTCTAACCTCAACGTGAAGTACGATTCCAATATATGCTTGGTCGAACAGGCCGACCTCACCATAGGCAATTCCGATTATCACCTTCGTGGCGACATCAACAATTTAGAGTCATGGATATCCCACAAGGAAATGCTTACAGGCGACCTCTATTTCTCCTCAAAGTTTGCCAATATCGACCAAATGCTCGATATCCTCAGTGGTATGGGTACCGATGAGGACACCTTGGCAGTCCAGTTGGCCGAGGATAATATCGAGCAGGTCGAATGTCCCTTCATTGTACCCAAGGATGTCGATTTCACACTGCATACCCATATCAACACCACATATGCCTTCGGTAACAGAATCTCCGACGTGCAAGGCGATATCCGCATGCGCGACGGCGTTGTTGTGTTGGATGAGGTCGGTTTTGTATGCGATGCTGCCCGTATGCAGCTTACCGCCATCTATAAATCTCCCCGTCCTAACCATCTCTTCCTGGGAGTCGATTTCCATCTCTTGGATATCGATGTCAACAGCCTCGTGCACTTGGTTCCCTATATCGATACTTTGGTTCCGATGCTTTCCGCATTCGAAGGCAACGGCAATTTCCATATCGCTGCCGAAATGTATATGGACCACCTCTATCGTCCCAAACAAAGCACCATGCGTGGCGCGGCAGCCATCACCGGCACCGATTTGGTCGTAATGGATAACGATGTCGTGAAGAATATTGCACAATTGTTGCAGATGCAGGATTGGCGCGATGGCGATGGCAAACTCCGTGTCGATAGTTTGGATGTCGAGGCTACGCTCTTCCGCAACGAAATCGAGGTGTATCCATTCCAGTTGTCGCTCCACAAGTACGGAATGGTGCTGGCAGGTCGACACACTGTCGACAACAAGTGTAACTACCATGTCGAGTTGGTGAAAAGTCCCTTGCCCGTGCGTTTGGCTGTCGATGTGAAAGGCGACATCTCTCAGCCCAGAATTGAATTAGGTAAAGTGCAGTATGCCGAATTTTATAAACCTGCCAAACAAAACGCCGCCCAGCGGCAGACACTCTTGATCAAGCAAATGATTAAACAGTCATTGGAGGATAATGTCAAATATGCTCTGGATTAATTCCGCCAACGGGTTAAAAGTTAACGTCAACGTTAAGGTTATTTTTTAATAATCTCCACAAAATTCTCAATCACATAGACCACTTGCTCATCTGTCATGCACGTATTGAGCGGCAGCGACACCTCGTTGCGGTAGTGGTCGTACGCATTTGGATAGTCCGCAATGTCGAACCCGAGTTTCTTGTGTTTTGCCATAGGTTTCGTAATCATGTTCAATATGATAACGAATAGGCATGTATATTTATATTATTATCAGTGATTTAAATTTTAGAGGTTACCTATAAATATATACTTTGTGTTATGGGAAACTCGTTTTGCAACTGCAACACTGCAACGCTGCAACGCGGAACTGTCTTTTCCTGATTTTGGTTGACATTTTTTTGCACTTTTCCTGATAGGGTTGTC
>CALEPD010000021.1 GCA_937910265.1 uncultured Bacteroidales bacterium | reverse complement strand
CGGAAAGCCAGAAGTGGCTCGACGGAAAGGCTCCGAAAAAAGTTATATTTGTCCCCAATAAGATTATCAATGTCGTTCTCTGATAGCCTATGTTAAGCAGACACTTTTTAAGATCAAAGGTATTACAGGCAGTTTATGCCGCTTCTTTAAACGAACAGTATGATGTGGTTTTGGCCGAAAAGAATTTCGGCAACACCATACGCCGTTTCAACGATTTGGGTATTATGCAATTGGCGGTACTTCTCAAGTTCAGGGAGGTGGCCGAACAGATTATCGATTCCAGCATGCAGAAATTCATGCCTACCGAAGCCGAGCGTAACCCCAATCGCAAACTGTTGAACAATAGGTTTCTCGTTGCAATGAACGACAATTTCGAACTGAAGGTTCATCTCAAGAATGTACCGGTCAGTTGGTTCGAATTTTCTGATGCCTTGCGGGCACTCTTCGTGTCATTCCGTTCTACCAGCCTGTACACCGAATATCTCGATAGCGAAAGCATCGATTTCGAGCAGGAAAAACAGTTTGTGTTGCAGTTGTTCAAATATATCATGAACGATACTGCTTTGCGCAGCTGCATCTGCGAACATAGTATGTTGTGGGATGATGATTTCGACCAAATCGCCCAATACAACTATATGATGCTCAAAGCTATTAAGGAAGATCAGTTTGACGAGGGCATGTCGTGGATGCTGATGTACGATACCCGTGAGGAAAAAGATGTCGACGATTTTGATTTTGCACGCAATTTGTTGATTCATACCATCCGCAACCGTAAGGAAAACGACGAGCTTATCAAGAGTCATCTGCACAATTGGGATTTCGAGCGTGTGGCTTTGATGGATGTGTTGATTATCAACATGGCAATATGCGAGTTTGTCGAATTTCCCTCAATTCCCGAACGTGTAACCGTCGACGAGTATATCGAGCTCTCCAAAGAGTTCAGTACCGATAAAAGTAAACTATTTGTTAATGGAATCCTCGACCGTATCTTGTTGGCACTTCGCTCTGCTGGCAAAATCAACAAACAAGGACGTGGATTATTAGATTTGAATATATGCGAATAACTAAATTGTTGTGGGCGATATGCCCCTTGTGCCTTTGTACTGCTCTTTGCTTCCAGTCATGTTCCAATACACCCGAATCGAATGACGATGAGGTTGGTGTTGAGCTGATTCGCAATCCCAATTCAGCACATGGCTACGACGAACAGATGAAAATGCCCGTCATCTCTTTCGAAACCGAAACCCACGACTTTGGTCGTCTCACCGCCGGCGAGAGCATCACTTATAGCTTCCGTTTCACCAATACCGGCAATGCCGACTTGGTTATCGGAAGTTGCCAGTCCACCTGTGGCTGTACTGTCGCTGATTTTCCGCGTCATCCCATCGCTCCCGGTCAGGACGGTTATATCGCAATTTCGTTCAAATCGGCAGGCAAGAGTGGCTACCAATATCAGGAGGTTACAGTTGCCTCCAATGCACAGCCC
>CALEPD010000020.1 GCA_937910265.1 uncultured Bacteroidales bacterium | reverse complement strand
CGTATTTATGTTCAATATAATAACGAGATTTATATGTATTTATTTTATTATCAGCTATTTAAATTTTAGAGGTTACCATAATATAATTTGTGTTATATTGACCGCCTGAAAACAAATAAGCACCAGCGTTTGCCGGTGCTTATTAAAAGGTAAATGTCAATTACTTTTATTCAGCATCGCTGATGAAGGGGTACTTGTAGTCGTGCGCAGCATCGAATGTCTCTTTGATGGCTTGCGGGCTGGTCCAGCGAATAAGGTTGAGATAACTGCCAGCCTTGTCGTTCGTACCACTGGCACGACCGCCACCGAAAGGTTGTTGTCCTACAACAGCACCTGTAGGCTTATCGTTGTAGTAGATGTTTCCTGCGGCATATTTCAGTACATCGGCACCATGACGCAAAGCTTTTCTGTCGGTTGCGAAGATTGCACCGGTGAGTGCGTATGGTGAAGTTTCGTTACAGAGATGGAGGGTCTCGTCATACTTTTCGTCTTCATAAACGTAGATGGTGATGATGGGTCCGAAAATTTCCTCGCACATTGATTTGTATTTTGGACATTTGGCCAAAATCACAGTGGGTTGAACAAACCATCCTTTGCTCTTGTCGCCCTCGCCTCCGAATACGATTTCGGCATCAGGGCTGTTTTTGGCATGTTCGATATAGCGCATGCAGTTGTCAAACGATGCCTCATCGATGACTGCATTGATGAATTTGTCAAATTCACGTACATCTCCCATCTTGATCTCGGAAAGCATACGACCGATGTTTTCTTTAAGTGCTGGCCACATGCTGGCCGGAACATACGCACGACTGGCGGCTGAACATTTCTGTCCCTGGAATTCGAATGCGCCGCGTACGATGGCTGTGGCCACTTGGTCAGCTGCAGCGGAATTGTGGGCAAAAATAAAGTCCTTTCCTCCAGTTTCGCCAACAATTTTAGGATAGGTGCGATAGTTGGCGATATTGTCACCAATCGATTTCCAGAAACTGTTGAAGGTGCCAGTGGAACCAGTGAAGTGAACACCGGCGAGATTGGGGTCGGCGAAAGCAACTTTGCCAATCAACGAGCCACTTCCGGGGAGGAAGTTGATGACTCCGTCGGGAACACCAGCCTCTTTGTAAATCTTCATCAGTAGATAGTTCGACAGCAAAGCTGTGGTGGATGGCTTCCAGATGCACACATTGCCCATCAAAGCGGGCGACAGGCAGAGGTTGCCGGCAATTGATGTGAAGTTGAATGGGGTGATTGCGAATACAAATCCCTCCAACGGACGGTAGGTTACATAATTGAGTGTACCATTGTCGCTGCAAGGTTGGTCGCTGTAAATCTGCGAAGCGTAGTGTACGTTGTATTTCAAAAAGTCGATAAGTTCGCATGCACTGTCAATTTCAGCCTGCATGGTGGTTTTGCCTTGACCCAGCATGGTGGCGGCATTGAGAAGATAACGGTATTTGCCGGCGATGAGTGTGGCTATTTTGAGCATAACACTGGCGCGGTCCATCCAGGGTGTGGTAGCCCATTCTTCGTGGGCTTTCATGGCGGCGGCAATGGCATCTTTTATCTCTTTCTCGCCAACCTTGTAGTATTTTGCCAAAACATGCTTGTTGTCGGTAGGCATCACAATTTCACCCATCTCAGAAGTGGTAATTTCTTTACCTCCAATAATAGGATATATAGTGGTCACCTCGCTGGCAAGTTGATCCAATGCCTCGCGGATTTTTTTGCGTTCGGGACTGCCGGGTGCGTATCCTAATACGGGTTCGTTCTCTGGTTTCGGGAAATAATAGATTGTGTTGTTCATAGTGTTTAGTGTTTATTGTGATTTTTATTATTATTTCATTCAATCGAAAATGCAATGAAGGTTGCTGCCGGTACGCTATGTTGTAAGGCTTTTGTATTGGTTTGCTTGTGACGCGGTATGCCCTGCTGCATTTCAACACTGCAAAATTACATTTTTTTCCACGTATTTCCAAATATACTATGCCTGGTGTCTGAATTTATTGTCAAGAGACAAGTTGATGACAAAACAGATAAAGGGAGGTTTATGATGCAGATTTTCAATTGATTTATAGGTAAAATACAAATGTCAATTACATCATTCTGCCATGCATAACTTTTTTTACAAAATCCATTAATTTCAAGTTTGAACTGCCTGAATTCATGTCCAAGCGCAACACAAAGTATAAAAAGGACTTCTATTTTCACCTTTTTTCGTATAATTCTTCCAGACCTGCCGAAGTCCATTGAACAGTGTCTGCCAAAAACACGGTGCAAAATTACGATTTTATTTTGAATGTCTGTTTGTTTTCCTTGATTTGCCTGT
>CALEPD010000019.1 GCA_937910265.1 uncultured Bacteroidales bacterium | reverse complement strand
GCTCGATAAGCATCTGGTCGCTCTCGCCTGGAAGTCCCAATATAAAGTGCGCTCCGCAATGAATTCCTCGCTCGGCTGTCAAGGCCACAGCTCTTTGGGCGCAGGCGAAGTCGTGACCGCGGTTAATATGCCGCAGCGTGGAGTCGTAGCACGACTCGATGCCATATTCAAGGGCCACGTAATGGGTCTTGGCCAGCGACTGTATGTAATCGAGTTTCTGCTCATCGATGCAGTCGGGTCGGGTGCCGATGACTATGCCCACCACCAAAGGGTGCGACAAGGCCTCTTCATAACGGCTTTTCAGAATGTCGAGCGATGCGTAGGTATTGGAATAGGCTTGAAAATATGCAAGATAGTGACGTGTGTTGGGATAGCGGTTCAGGTGGAATTCGATGCCTTCATCGAGTTGCTGACGGATGCTTTTCTCAGGCATGCAATAGGAGGGGTTGAAAGCGTCGTTGTTGCAGAAGATGCATCCTCCACGCGAAAGCGAACCGTCGCGGTTGGGGCAGGTGAAACCCGCATTGATGGAGAGTTTCTGCACACGCGAGCCGTAAAGCTCCCTGAAGTAATTTGCGTATGAATTGTAGCGCATCGCTGGAGTGAATGTTTTTGCAAAGATAGTCTTTTTTTTTCAGGTAGCGCACAGAATCTGCGTTTTGCGAGAAACTTGCCCAAAGCAGAACATTCTCCGAGGCAACTCCGACTATGGTCCGAGTAAACGCAACCCTGCGGCAGGGCACAACACTCCGCCTGCAGATGATGGAAAGCGACTAAAACAAGGCTAACCTCTCTTGACGAAGACTACCACCAAATAAACCGTCACGGCCAAAAGTCCTACGGCATGCAACTTGGGGAAAATCATCGTGAGCAGCGACGCAAGAAGCAATATGCCCAAGGCTTTCCCAGCCACTTGCTTCTTTTCGGGCATCAAACCCCAATTGTATTTGAAATTGCGGAGGAATTTATGACATTTTGTCACAATTCCCTGCAGCCACTGCTTGCCTTTGCCTATGGGATTGCCCTGGTGGTCGACAGTTTCGGCATGCACAGTCTTCAATGGCCTGACCTTTACATATTGCACCTCTTTGTATGCACGGCCGTTTACATTAGCCGTCAGAATCAACTTCGTATTGCCCTTCGAACGATTCAGACGGAAGCGCTTGACACCAGTTGGCTCAAGACCTATCTGTGTGTTCTTAAACCCATTATCAATCTCGAGCGAAACTTGCTGGGCATTATTACACTCCCATCTTATTTCCACCACATCGCCTTCAGTCACAACACTGCGATTGGCCACAAATGTTATCATTGGTTTCATACCATACCGTATGCAATAAATATGCCAAAAACAGTGCTATGAAATATTTTCCAAATATTGATTATGGCACTGTATTTGCAATGTTTTATAATATAGAAAAATTGATAACGAAAACTGGAAAAATGAAAAACATCGTTTTATTCGGCGCACCAGGTGCAGGCAAAGGAACTCATGCCAATCTCATTGCAGAAAAATTCAACATGGTACACATCTCCACCGGAGACCTCCTACGCCGAGAAGTAGCCGACGCCACTCCCTTGGGACTAAGAGTCAAAGCCATCATGGACCGCGGAGACCTTGTAGGCGACGACATCGTCATCAAACTTGTCGACCAAGCCATCTCCTCCCATGACGAAGGACTAATCCTCGATGGATTTCCCCGAACAGTAGAACAAGCCCAGGCACTCGAATTCCTTCTGTCACGCCACGGCAAACATCTCAACCACGTCATCTCTATCGACATGCCCCGCGAAATTCTGGTAAAGCGCATCCACGAACGCGCACTTATATCAAACCGTAGCGACGACACCGAAGAGACCATCAACCACCGCCTTGAAGAATACGAACTTAAAACCAAGCCCGTGCTCGACTACTACAAAGGTTCAGGAATCCTGATCAGTATCGACGGCAGTGGCGAAATAAGCGAAACCAGCAACCGCATCTGCAAAATTCTGGAAAAGATGCTGAGTTGACGCATAGTGCCATGCAACAACAACCGACTTACAAGATTATCGGAATCTTGTAAGTCTTTTCATTATTCAGGGCAATCACACCCCTGAAGCATGTTCATTCATCAAGCCTCCTCCATATAATGAGACAACGGTGGGAGTTACCCCTTTTTACCATTCGAGGCAAACAGGATGCGGCAAACAACTATTGGCAAAACTGATGGACCTTGCCAAAAGCAACGGTTACTCAGCCGTCTACCTATGGACCGACTCATCGTGCGACCACGAATACTATGCACACCACCATTTCGAGAAGGTTGCAGAGTTCAAATCCGACGAATGGAAAACCTATTCCGACGAATACCTGACATATATCTACCGAAAACCCATCGAGTAAAAACGGTTGGCCATACAAAATGCCCGTCGGCTTTCTCAAACGGCATGACATGCACCACTCAGCCACAACCGAATGAAACAACCCGACCGCGACCAACTAATTTTGGATAAAACTACCGTCTGCGCCGAGCGAAAGCTTACCGCTGGTCGAAATCTGATGCTTCACAAAAGTTCCGATTTTCCCGCCAAGCAGACTTCCATCGTTCTTCAGATAAATCGACACATTGTCGAGCGACTCTTCTTTTCCGAGAGCACATTCGTTTCCAAGTCCGTAGGCAATCAAGCGTCCCTCATACATCTCGATGGTATGCACGTTTCCTATACCATGACAGCATACCATGTCGGCACCACAACCAACACATAGATGAGCAAAAATCTGGGCTTCGAGAATATCGTCATCACTGCTGCGGAAGGAGACAATCATGACATCGACCGAGTCGCGCAACGAACGGACTGCCTGCATCACCTGCTGCCCATGCCACTCGCGTTGGCAATGGCCCTCATAGCTCACCTCGCACAACCCGATGCTCAAGTTGTCCTGCTCATAATATTTCAACCGGAACAGCGCTTCCGTTTCGGGATCGACAGGCGCCTGTGGTGTATGGGAAAGCTGGAAGAATATCGTATCGGTCTTGCCCACCTCCACCCATTCGGAAGGCAACCCGTGGGTCTGTATCCATGTGTCAACACTCTCACCTGCCATATATGAAAACACCGCATTCTCATCAGGGGGATAGAGGTCCAACGCCAACTCCATGTCGATTTTCGGCAATTCCTGTGGCATATCACTCAAATCGGTCAGTACTCGGCAGGCAGATATATATCTGGAATTGTAATAATCTTCGTTCGACTTGGAATAGCGCACACCTGTACGCGAGGCATGTATAAACTGAAACACACTGGTGGCAGTATCAACCGATGTGACAATGCCCACATGGCCGATACTCCTCGCCTGCTTGCGGCCTCCGAAAAACACCAAATCGCCCACCTCCAAATCGCGCTTGTTGACATGTTTTCCAGACTGATACTGGTGCGTGCACGATGGAGGAAGCGATATGCCGTTTTGTTTGAATACATATTGCACAAATCCGGCACAGTCGAAACTCGACGGTCCCTTGCCGCCATATTGGTACGACTTGCCCAAATGTTGCGAAGCCTCCAGAATAATGTCACTGGGCAGAACGCCCACAGCCTCCACTATCTTTTGCTGCGATATAGCCTGTCCATCAGCAAGCACCAATAATATGATGATATTTAATATATATTTGGTTCCAATCTCTTTCATGATGGTAAATTAACGTCTAAAAATACCAAATAATATGTATACGCGTTACATGTTTAAAGATTTTTTGCCATGGAATTGAATGAATCGCTGAAAACCTTAGTCTTTAAAAAAGGTGAACTCAAACGCAACGTAAATCTGGCCACCAAGGAAGCATTCGAAATGTTTCGCACACAGGCCCGCGAACTCATCGGCCTGTTCGCCGAGGAAAACAAACTGCAGGACAAAAAGTTAAATTTCGTATTCACCGACCGCGGCGACTTCGAATTCGAGATACGTTTCGACGAAGATGTACTCATATTCATGCTTCACACAAATGTGTTTGAATTTTCGCGCGACCACCAAATCATGAAATCGCCATACATACGCGAAGACTCCGAACGCTCCTATTGCGGCGTGATACATATTTATAATTTCCTCGCCGATTCGTTCGACTACCAACGCGACAACGACCTTGGCTATATGATTGGCAGAGTGTTTGTTAATAAGGAAAAACACTACTTTATCGAAGGAAAACGTGAATTGGGAATGTTGCACAACAATTTCTCTATCTCGCTGATAAACAACGAAACTGTGCAAGGCATACTGGAATCGGCCATCGAATACTCAAGCAATTTTGATCTTTTGACACCTTCGTACGACGATGTCAAGGTGGTTTCGGTAGGCGAAATGAGAAGCAGTTTCAATAAAAAATCAATGGTCACGGCAAAGCGCTTAGGATTTCGTTTTCAGGCAGATAACGATGCATAAAAATTATTTTTTCACAACATGAAGTAAAAAAAATTTGGTCAATTCAAAAAAAGGCTGTACCTTTGCACTCGATTTTGAAACCAAAATTAGTCGCTCCGTTCGTCTAGTTGGCCCAGGACGTGAGATTTTCATTCTCAAAATCGCGGGTTCGAATCCCGCACGGAGTACAAAAAGAAATTAAATAATAATATGGCACATCACAAGTCAGCAAAAAAAAGAATTCGTTCTAACGAGAAGAGAAGAGTTGAGAACAGATATTACGCCAAAACCATGCGTAATGCTCTCCGTGACTTTAGAGCTTTGACCGACAAGGCTGTTGCTACGGAAAAAATGCCTAAGATGATTTCCATCATCGACAAGTTGGCAAAACGTTCCGTAATTCACAAAAACAAAGCTTCCAACCTCAAGTCAAAACTGATGAGACAAGTTAACGCTATGTAATCTCATCAAGAGGAAAAGAAATACAAGCCACTCAATCGAGTGGCTTTTTTCATATCACAAATCCACGGTCAGGCCGCAGCCCCATTGCACAACCACGGCGCCCCACCCCCCAGTCCACCTATTGAACCCAAAGCGCCATCATCCGGCAGCACCAGCCCAACCACTCCATGCTGGAGAGCCACAAAAACACCCGCATCACATCAACAACCCACAATTAGTCCTTACCGTAATTCCACCAAGCACAACCATCGCCCCTCGCGGGCACAACGCCACATTGCAGCCACAGGCGAAACACAACAATATTACAACAAAAAACAACACCAAAAATCCTCATTTTGGGAACAAAAACCCATACTCCAGCACCATTTTTCATTAAAACAACCCACCGTATTGCAAAAAAGTCATAGAACCAAATTACAGTATTTCAATAAAATACAAGAAGAAATAAAAAAAATATTAAAAAAAATTTTGTCAATTGAAATAAATGTCGTACTTTTGCACTCGCATTTGAGAAGGAGAGTTCTTTAAAACAATGTAAATGGTTCGGTAGTTCAGTTGGTTAGAATACATGCCTGTCACGCATGGGGTCGCGAGTTCGA
>CALEPD010000018.1 GCA_937910265.1 uncultured Bacteroidales bacterium | reverse complement strand
TAAGCCAATACAATGCCAATGCATTGGCCATTGACAAATACACGCAGGGCAAGACATCGAACAACCCGGTAGTGAAAGAGATGATTAATGAGCAAAGAGCAGTGAGGACCAATCTCGACAAAGTGCTTGACTCATATATTTCAATCACGCAAGAACGAATTGCCGCCGCACAGGCCATATCGGACGAGGCCGCCGGACAGCTCAGCATGGTACCCATCAAAACCATATTGAGAATGTTGAGCGTTTGCAGAAGATAAAAGAAAACATATACCTCCGCCTGCTCACCAAACGAGAGGAGTTGATGTTGAAACAACCTTCGATTGAAGGCAATGCCCGTGTTATTGACATGGCACGACCCAATGGTTCCCCCATATCGCCCAACAAGAAAAAAACCATACTTATGGGCATATTGCTTGGATTGGCCATACCCATAGGGTTGTACTTACTCAGAAGACTTCTCGACACTCAAGTCAAATTCAGAAAAGACATCGAAAGCAACACCAATGTTCCCTATGTGGGTGAAATTCCCTCGAAGCAGAAAAAAGACGACAGGAGCATTGTTGTGTTCAACGGCAAACAGGATGAAATTTCGGAAGCATTCAGAGTGTTGCGTACCAATATAGAATACCTGAACCCGCAAAAGGAGTCGGCTCAGGTGGTAATGACAACATCGTTTTTTGCATCATCCGGAAAGACATTCACAACCACGAACCTGGCTTCGACTTTTGCCATTGCGCATAAACGGGTCATCTTATTGGACATGGACTTGAGGAAAGGTACACTTACCAAAGCATTTGCCTCACGCAAAACCCCAGGTGTTTCGAGTTATCTATCGAAGAAAGAGACCGACATCAGCATGCTGATACATCACAACATTGTGAGTGAGGGCGTTGACTGTATATTCTCTGGACCACTTCCACCGAATCCTGCAGAATTGCTTGGCACCCCTATGCTTGAAGAGATGATAGAATACCTGCGTAATCGCTACGACTATATCTTCATCGACAGTGTACCTGCCGGTATGGTAATTGACGCAAGTATCATCAAGCGTGTTGTGGACAGCACATTATTCGTGATCCGTGCAAATCATTTTGACAAGAAGATGTTGCCCGATGTAGAAAAGCTACACCGAGACAAAGACTTCCCCAATATGGCCATTATACTGAATGACGTCAGTTACAAAAAAATGCCGAAATACGGATATGGCCGGAAATATGGCTACGGTTATGGCAACAAATATGGTTATGGCTACGGTTATGGCTATGGTTACGGATATGGCTATGGTTATGGCTACGGACAGGATAACATAGCGGATGACGAAAAGGATGATTCCTCCAAATAAATATAGCGAGTAAGACAATTTATCAGTTAATAATTTAAAACCACAATTTCATGAAGAAGAAAGTACTATTATTCATTGCCTTTATCGGCACACTTATGGGTACTGCTTTGGCTCAAGTAGACTCCGTAAGATGGGGAGGCGGTGAACGCGACACAAACCGTCGTGGCTTTGCTTTGGGTGCTGACCGTGACTCGAACGAGTACGTCATTGCCTCACCCTTTGACAATTGGTTCTTCGGAGTAGGCGCTGGTGTTCAAACCCTCATCGGCAACGAACGCGACGACTTTGCAAGGTGGAACCCCATCACCCCGCGCATTTACCTTGAATTAGGAAAATGGGTATTACCTGACTTGGCAGTATCGTTGCGCGCCAACGGATTTACCATGATGGGTCAAAGTAAACAACCCTTGTGTCCGTATGTTGACATGAGCCAAACCGACATGCTTAACGAAAACGGTTATTATCCATATCAAATGTACGGATGGTCGTTTATCGGTTTGGTATCGTTCGACTGGACGAATTTCCTTCGCGGATATGAAGATGGCGGTTTGCGCCGTTTGCATTTTGTAACCACCATGGGCCTGGGTGGCGCATGGGAAACCTCGGAAGTTGTCAATCCAAAACGCAACAATCCTGAACTGGATGGATATCTTGACCGCTCATGGAACAGAGAATTGTTATTCCATGGTGGAGCAACCTTGGATTACAAAGTAGGCCCTCGCTTCAACCTGGCACTGAACATTGACTGGGAATTTGCCCGCGGTTCGTATGACTGGTCGCCTGAAGGTGGCGCCAACAACATCCGCATGGACCATCTGCCCAATATCACCCTTGCAGCAAAATGGAATATCCTGAAACATGTACGCAAATATCATGTACAATCAGGCACCTCTGCTATTGCTCCTGTTTACAACTACTTCCGTCCCGCACGCACATACTATGACTCGTTGGTCAACTATCAAAACGCAATCCAAGATGTACTTGACTCGCTCGAAAACGAGGGTGCAAAGGATCAAGATTTGATTGACTCACTGAACAACGAAAACAACAAGTTGCAAGACAAGATTGACAGTTTGGTTGACGAAAACGGCAACCCCATCAACCCATTCACCAAACTGAAAGATATGGGTCTGCCCTCAACAGTTGTATTCTACAAGATTGACAGATCGTACCTCGACTACAACGCCAAACGCGCATTGGAGACCTTTGCAGAGAAGGTAATCAAGTCGGGAGACAAAGATGCTGTATATCTCGTAATTGGTGCAGCCGACCAAGGTACAGGTACCGTAAAACGTAACATTGAGTTGAGTATTGCCCGTTGCAACGTGGTTTACAACTACTTGATTAACGAATGCGGCATCGACCCGAAACAACTTGAGAAGCATCACCTTGGCGGTATTACCGAATATGGCGCAGAAGGCAGCCGTATGACTATGGTGATTACTGAAAACGATGAGGTGAACGCTCTTATCGAAAAATACGAGAAATAATATTCTCTTAATATGGAAGAGGGTGCCCAGCACAGACACCCTCTTTCTTATAAACATCTAATTTTTTGAAAAATTAACCTTAATCAATCGAATATCATATCAGGCACGTTGCATAATACATACTGTTAACACATAGCACCTATTACAATGAAACGCCTTATAACTCTTCTAACACTGATAATAATATGCTTACATCCCAGCCTTGCACAGATAGACTCGGTGCGTTGGGGGAATGGAGACAGAGACACCACCCGTCGAGGTTTTGCACTGGGGGCCGACCGTGACTCGAACGAATATGTGATTGCCTCACCATTCGACAACTGGTTTTTAGGGGTAGGCGCAGGGGTACAGACACTGATAGGCAACGAGAGAATGGCAGAGGCGAGATGGAATGCCATAACCCCGAGAATACATGTTGAGTTGGGCAAATGGGTACTGCCGGACCTTGCTGTATCGTTGAGAGCAAACGGATTTACGATGATGGGGCAGAGTATACTTCCGCTGAATCCATACATAGACATGAGCCAAACCGACATGCTCAACGAGAACGGATATTATCCATACAAGATGTATGGATGGTCGTTCATAGGATTGCTGATTTTTGATTGGACAAACTTTTTGAGAGGTTATGAAGACGGCGGATTGAGGCGTCTGCACATACTGACCCAAATGGGATTGGGAGGTGCATGGGAGACTGGAAAAGTAATAAACCCCAAGCGGAACAATCCTGACCTGGCCGGATATATTGACCGGTCGTGGAACAGAGAATTGATATTTCACGGAGGGCTTACATTAAACTACAATGTGAACGCATTTGTGAATCTCAATTTGGGGTTCGCGTGGGAGATGGCCCGCGGCTCGTTCGACTGGTCGCCAGAAGGCGGTGCCAACGAAATACGCATGGACTATATACCGAACATTACTGTGGGTGCGAAATTCAACCTGCTGAAATCGGTACGAAAATACCACGTACAGAGCGGAACATCAGCAATTGCACCAGTATACCATCATTTCAGACCAGTAAGGACCTACTACGATTCGTTGACGATATACCGAAACAACGCAGAAAAACTTCTGGATTCGCTGGAGAATGATAAAGACAAGCTTATTGGAGAGGCATATTTCAAACAACTCGAAATAGACCTGCTGAAAGATTCGCTTGACGAATTGGGCGCCGGAGAGGACTCGCCGCAAGTGATTGAATTGAAGCGTTACATCGACTCATTACAAAACAATGAGAATGAACTCGCAGGACAAATCAACACCTTGATGGACGAAATTGAAACCATGGAAGCCGACCGTGACAGCCTTAACCATTTGATTGACCAGATAGTTGACGAAGACGGATTGCCGATAAACGTCATGTCGCGTCTTAACGACCTCCGCAACAGAAAGCAAATACCCTCGACCATCGTATTCTATCAGATAGACCGTTCGTACCTTGACTATAATGCAAAACACGCATTGAAACTGTTTGCAGAGAAGGTCATCAAATCGGGTGACAAGAAAACCGTTTATTTGGTCATCGGAGCTGCTGACAAAGGTACTGGTACTCCGAAGCGCAACCTCGAATTGAGTATCGCACGTTGCAACGTGGTTTACAACTATTTGGTTGACGAATGCGGAATAGACCCGAGACAATTGGAGAAGCATCACCTTGGCGGCATTACTGAATATGGTGCCGAAGGCAGCCGTATGACCATGGTTATTACTGAAAACAAGGAGGTAAATGCCTTGATAGAAAAATACGAAAGATAGTACTTTAACGATAGCGTAATTATAATTACTGAGAATCTTCACAAAGGGCGCCGACAAGGCGTCCTTTTCTTTTTCAGGTGGGTTCTATAAATTCCACATTTTTAAAAATAATCGTCAACAAGTGTGAGTCCATTTTGCTCAGTGCCTTTGCCCTTATTCAGGCATCTTTCCGATAGTCGGTCGATTACAATGCGACGCAGGATTCTTCGTGCGACGTCATGTGGACGGTATCGAAGGCCACTAGCTTTCCTCACACCTTCCGCACGGAAATGGGCTCGAAATAAGCACAAAGAGGCAGGAAAGCAATTGATAGAACACACATTTTAGGGCATATTCAGGGAAAATTCGGAGCAGCGTTTTAGAGCAGTTAAGATGAACGCTGAGAATCTGCTCGGAATCAGAAAAAAACCAAGGAATCAATTTGATAAACCCACGTTACCTCATCTTGAAAGAGGTGCCGGGGTGATTGTGATTCAGAATCTTGATGGTATCGCCAGTTTCAATGATTTTCTTGACCACATTGGTGGGAGAATGCTGCTGATTAATATGGCGATCGGGATGGTTCTGGAACATGATCATCGAGACGACTATGTAGGCAGCAAAGCCAATCATTAAGATGCCGGTAAATTTATTGAGAAAGTTCAACACCCGCGCTGTAATAACCTTCTGCAACATAGAGGCCAACTTGCATTTCAAAGAATCGAGAGCGAAGACAGTGACCAAGACACCCGCAAAGAATAGATAGAGCTCGGAGGTGGCATTGTTGCTACCGCCCGCAATCACAGTAATAATCGAAACCCAGTAGATCCAAATCAAAGGGTTGATAAAATTGGTTGCAAAACCACGAAGAAGAACAGCCCAACTACGGGGTTCGGCACGCCTGAACTTTAAGATAGAGCCCTGTTCGCTGGCGTCTTGTGCTTTACGTGTGAAGGTAAATATGCCCAACCCGGTAAGAACAGCACCTGCTATTGATGCGACATAGACATTATTAATGACACTGTTCATGTCGGCATCGGCAAAGACAGTAAGCATGAGGAACACGATGGCAGAATCGCATAGGCAGATGCCTATAACAAAGGGGAAAGCCCTTTTGAAACCGTAATGTATGCTATTCTGCAGTAATGAGAAAAATGCAGGGCCAAAACTAAAGAAGAGTGATAGCACAACACCACAAACAATTCCCAATAGTATCTTAATCATAGCATGAAATAAACATACAAAGATACGAAAAATAACAAGACTGAACAAACAATGGACACACAAATCTAATTAACAAAGCATTACATATACGCAAAAAGGTCGGAAATTGAAATTACTGACTGGGATTATACTAAAAAGAGCCCCATTTGGTTAATGTAGATAATGAGTGAAAACGAAGAAATAATAGATGACGGCATCATCGAATCGATGGGTATTTCGCAACAGGCATATACCGAAATACAGAATATCATAGGCAGGATGCCCACCATAGAGGAATTGAGCACATTGCTGGCCATGTGGGAAAGCAGTGGTACCAAAAAGAGCCTGTACGGATGGCTGAAAGGGCAGCACCACACGGTGGAGCGCCATGACTACATATACACCGGGAATGATGAGGAGCACAAAGCCATCAAAGAGCCCAAAATAAATGAATGCATTGAAATAGCCAGATCGATGCGCGAAAAGGCCGTTGAGCCAACAGAAGCACTCCCCCACCCTTTTAAGGAAAGCGGAGAGCTCATTTATATGGTTGGAAATGTGGCATCGGAATTTCTCGACTCGGAGTACGCCAGAAACTATCTGCATTTGGCCACGGAGCCATTAGCGGCGGCATCGTTCGGCGAAGAGCAGGCATACACCGAAATGATACTGGAGGTGCTGCTGCAAAACGAGATTCTGGTGTCGATAGCCAATGTTACGGCTGGCGGAATATTCAAATCGCTAACCAACCTGTCACAACAGGACAGCGGAAAGCATAAAGGATTTGACATACTCACATGCAAAGAGATACGCCTTGATGCCTTTTTATTCGGAGAGACACCCGGGAGGTATATTGTATCGATTTCGGAAGAGTCGGACGACCTGTTTTTGCAGAAGCTTTCGGAGGCACGGCTGAACTGTTGTTTTCTGGGGCGAGTGACAAAGGGTCGTATATTGATTGACGGCATGGATTTCGGCAACTCGGACGATTACATATAATAGAGGCTTATAGATGCCGGAGAATTCGGGATATAACCATACAGGCAAAAAGAAAGGGCTGACCTCACGGTCAGCCCTTTTCCCAAATATATCGATTGACGGGTTGTCGATAGTATTAGCGACGACGCTCTTTAATACGAGCCTTCTTACCGGTAAGTTTACGGAGGTAGAAGATGCGGGCTCTGCGAACTGCACCATATTTGTTAACATCGATTTGCTCGATGAAGGGAGATGCGATCGGGAAGATACGCTCCACACCAATTCCGTTGGTAATCTTACGGACAGTAAAGGTTTCAGTTACTCCACTTCCACTGCGTTGGATAACAACGCCTTGGAAATTCTGGATACGTTCTTTGTTTCCTTCTTTGATTTTATAGTGGACAGTGATGGTATCGCCAGCCTTGAATTCGGGGAACTCTTTAAGTTCGACCAAATTCTCTACGAATTGCATTAATTCAGTTTTTCCCATGACATTAAGATTTTACGATTTATACTCAAATTACTTCTTTACCATCTTAACAACAGCGGTGAAAGCCTCAGGATGGTTCATGGCCAAATCGGCAAGAACTTTGCGGTTCAACTCGATATTGTTTTTGTGTAATTCACCCATAAATACAGAATAGGAAATACCATTGATACGGCAACCTGCATTGATACGGTTGATCCATAACGAACGGAATTCTCTTTTCTTGTTTCTTCTGTCGCGGTAGGCGTAGGTTTGACCCTTTTCCCATTTGTTTTTGGCGACTGTCCAAACGTTTTTACCTCTACCCCAGTAACCTTTGGTACGGTTGAGGATTTTTTTTCTGCGTGCTCTTGAAGCAACGGCATTTACTGATCTTGGCATTTTTTTTAATTTTGTTTTCGTTTAAGCGGCATCACGGGGATGCTCTTTGGTGCTATAAACAATGGTTAATAACTCCTGTTAAAGCCCGAACATCACGTTTAGGCCAAAAGCATTCTTTTCACTCTCTTCTCATCGTCTCTGCTTACTAAGGCAGTGTGGTCGAGATTACGTTTTTGGGTAGTCTCTTTTTTGGTGAGAATGTGACTGTGATAAGCATGCTTTCTTTTGATTTTACCTGTTCCGGTAAGAGCGAATCTTTTTTTGGCACCGGAGTTAGTCT
>CALEPD010000017.1 GCA_937910265.1 uncultured Bacteroidales bacterium | reverse complement strand
CCACCAGAACGGTGCAGTCCTGAGCGGCGCCCAGCTGTGCGTAGGCCGAAGCCAGCATGATGGCGTTGGTTCCGCCCACGCTGGCAGCCGGAGCCGGCGCCGGGGTCACGGAGGTGGCCTGGGTGCTGATGACGCCGGTGTTGGCTGCCGCTGCCGGGGCCGCGTAGCTTTCGGTGGCGTAGGACGCGGCGCTGTAATCCAGTGCTGCCGGTGCAGCCTCGCCGGAGACGGTAATAACATCGCCGGGGTAGATGATCGAGGCAAGGGACAGGCCGTTCAGTGCCAGGACCGAGTCCAGGCCGACGCCGTACGCGGCGGCGATCTGGCCCAGGGTGTCACCGGAAACGACGGTGTGGGTGGAAGCGGCAGCTGCCGGAGCGGCAACCGGTGCCACGGGGGCTGCAACCGGGGCAGCCGGAGGAGCCGGAGCGGCTGCCTGGCTGGGAACGTAGTTGTCGTTGGCGACCACGCCGGCGGAGGCCGGGGCGGCCATGCCGAGCATCAGGCCGGATCCGGCGGCAACAACGGCTGCGGTGCTGCCGATGTGCAGACAACGGTTTTCAACCTTTTGTTTCTTGGTGTAGGCGTTGTAGAAGTCGATGGGAGGGAAGAAATCCGACAGCGGGCGACCTTTGTGTTGTTCGGGTTGTCCGGTCAATCCCAGCATTTTCATGGCTGTGGCATTGGTGTCGAATATATTCATGTCGGGATCGACGAGTATAACACCTTCGGGCGAATAGTGTACAATGTCAACTGCCAAGCTTTCGGCGCGTTTGCGCATGTAGGGCAGACAGATGTCGATGTCGGCGTAGCCGTTCACCACTGCCCATGCTTTCTCGCGGCAGCTGTTGTATCCGCAGGCGCCGCAGTTCAGCTCGTCGCTTTTCTCGTATTTTCCGGTACGGTGCAATACATCTTCAATCTCCTTCTCTGTAGCGGGACGGCTGTGTGCCCTGAGACGTGGATGAGCGAAGGCAAAGCTGATGTTTGATTCCGGAGTGGCAACAACCGGTCTTGTGGACATCTCTTTGTCCACATAGTTGTTGATGTCGTTCTCGGCTTTGGTGACTCCGCCATGTTGTTTTATGGCGTTGGGGCCGTTGATGCAGCCACCGGGGCATATATTCATCTCAAGGAATACGTGGTCGAGGTTGTCGATGTTCTCGAGCACCTCCACACAACGGTCAATACCGTCGACAGCCATATATTTGTATCCTTCGGGAAGGGCGTCAAACGAACGGATGATGCCGCGTGTTGCGGGGAACGATTTGGCACGGTTGGCTCCGTTTTCGTCCATGTCGATGGCAAGACGGTTGATGTTCGAGAGGTCGATATTGTTCTCTTCGAAAAGAATTATCAGTTCGTCAAAGGTAAGTACAGCGTCGATGCCGTGTTCATCGGCCTCGCGTTTTTTGGCGATGCAGGGACCTATGAATACGACCTTGGTGTCGGGGTTGTTCTTGCGCATCATTTTTGCATGCGCCACCATCGGCGAATCAACCGGTGCGAGATAAGGCAGTGCCTTGGGGTAGTACATCTGTATCAGACGGCAGGCTGCCGGACATGCCGAGGTGATGAAGTTGCGCATCTCACCTTTCTGCAGCACTCGCTTGTATTCTTCCACAATAGCCTGTGCGCCTACGGCGGTTTCCTCGGCTACGGCAAATCCCAGTTTGGCGAGGGCAATATGGAGTATGGAAAAATCCTCTTGGCTGAGACTCGATATGAACGATGGCGCAACCGAAGCGGCAACGCGTGCACCGCTGGCAAGCAGTTCGCGTACTACCGACAACTCACTGTGTACAATCTTTGCGTTCTGTGGGCATACTTGGGTGCAGTGGCCGCAAAGAATGCAGTGGTCTTCTATTATTTTTGCGTGGTGGTCTTTTATGTCGATGGCCTTTACCGGGCATTCGCGGAGACATTTGTAGCAGTCTTTGCATTGCACGGTGCGAAATTCGAGATATGTTGACATATTCAATTCTCTTCTCTTTTAGGAAAAATCCGTATGGTTAGTTGTGGGGGGTATGATTTAGTTCAGGTTCAGAGTTGGATAAACTTCCTTGGCAAACAGCTCTTCTACGTTTGAGGCATTCAAACCGTGTATGATGTAGCCTTCGTCAACTTTTTCCACATTGGGACTTTCTGTCGATGTGTGTGAGCAATTGCATAATGCGGTTACACCTTTGGCACAGTGGCCAAGACAAAAACTTGCCTGTAGCTCAATAATGTCCTCAACATCGTATTTGCGCAATACCTCTTTAAATGCTTCGATTACATCGTAAGAACCTTTCAGATGGCAAGAGCTGCCAACGCAAACTTTTATAGTCATATCAACGCTTTTTTTCTTGTGGCTGACTTCAACGTCAGATGTTTTTTATATATGTATTTAACTAATTTTGAATGTGCAAAAGTACAAAAAAATACTTATCCTGATTGTAAAACTTTTTTTATCGATAATAAGGTACTGATATTGTGGTGGTAAAGATTCTTTTTTAACTTATTGGTGGTGGTATTTGTTGTAGTTATGCCTGTTTTCAGTGCTGTTTTGTACCTGGTTTAACGATTGAAGGTGGTGGCTCTTAGAGGAAAGTAAACAAGGGGAAAGAGGCACACCACCATTCAATCATCCTTTGTAATTGTTGTTATAAAAATGACGGTATTCTTTCCATAGATTATCTCTGAAATCGGGGTGTGCGATGGCAATCAGAGCCTCGGCGCGCTGATGCAGGTGCAGCCCTTTTAGGTGAGCGATGCCATATTCTGTCACCACATAGTCGACATCGTTGCGCGAAGTGGTGACGGCCGCACCTGGTGACAGCACTGATACAATGCGGCTGATGGTGCCGTGGGCGGCGGTCGAGCGCATGGCCATGATGCTTTTGCCCTCGTTCGACAATGCTGCACCGCGTACAAAATCCACCTGTCCGCCGGTGCCGCTGTATTGACGGGTTCCCATGCTTTCGCTGGCCACCTGTCCCTGAAGGTCAACCTCTATACACGAGTTGATGGCCACCATCTTGTTGTTCTTTCCGATGATGTATGGGTCGTTGATATAGTCAACACTGTAAAATTCCACCATCGGATTGTTGTCCACAAATTTATACAGTTTCTCGCTTCCCATCACGAAAGTGGTGACAATCTTGCCCTTGAGCAAGGTCTTTTTATTGCCGGTTATCACGCCGGCTTCAATCAGGTTCATCACGCCGTCCGAGAACATCTCGGTGTGTATGCCCAGATCGTGCTTGTCGGTCAGCTCTGCCAACACGGCGTCAGGAATGGCGCCGATGCCAATCTGCAAGGTGGAGCCGTCTTCGATAAGGGTTGCGCAATGGCGTCCAATGGTTTCCTCTACAGGGTCGAGTGGTGCTGAGTGCAGTTCGGGGAGTTTGTAGTTGACGGGAACTATATGTTTGATTTTCGATATATGTAGATGTGTGTCTCCGAATGTTCTGGGTTGGTTGGGGTTGACCTCGGCAATCACAACGTCGGCATTCTCTATGGCTGACATGGCGTAGGTGTTGGTGGCGCCGAGCGATACAAAACCATCTTCGTCAGGAGGGGTGGTCGAGATGATGGCAACATCGCAGCGTATGCTTTTGCCTATCATTTGAGGCACGTCTTTGAAGAAGGCTGGCATGTAAAAGCCCGTGCCATTCCAGATTGGCGGTCTGGATATGGCACAGACAAAGTTAGTTAGATGACAAAAGTTGTTATGACATTCGGGTTTAAAACATTCGCCTTCTCCCATCGGCAACATATTGTAAATAGTTACATCGTGGTAGTTGTTGTGATTGGCAGATAAAGCTTTCAAGCTTTCAAGAGGAGTACTTGCAAATCCTGTTGTTACTACAGTGTCGCCATTCTTGATGTTTTTAATGGCATTTTCGACTGTGGTGAGTCGGGTTTTGTAAATCTCAGTCCAATGCATAGTGTTTTGCTGTCTGCAGGGGTTCGGCCATTGTGTTGTTCTTTCTGTTCGTCAGAAAGCCATGAGTTACGTCTGTGGCAGTATGTTTAGTGTTGGTGTGCGATTGTTCGATTGAGTTGTGTATCAAATTACTTTCCTTTTCGGGGCGCAAAAATACATAAAATATATTAATTACCAAATAAAACTTTTTATATCGATAATAAATTATTGATACATAAGTAGAAAAATTTTTACTTGGATTGATATATCGCTACAAATTTATCGATTAAAGGATATGAAAATAGGCAATTTTTGACCAAATTGACACGTTTTTTTGAGTGGGAAACAGCACTTTTGTGCATCATTTTGCGGGGGCATCAAAAGGCTGTATAGCCATCATGGAGACAAAAGGTTCCGTTACATGTAAGAGAACCTGCGTTTTTTTTGACAAAACAATAGGGGAGGGGCTTCGCTTAATTGTCGTTGCGCTTGTGCAGCTCGGTGGTGAGTGCGGCAAGCGAGGCGGCGAGGTTTTCGTTCTTCACCAGCATGCCTTCAGGAAGCGAGAGGGTGGTGGGTGCGAAATTCCAGATGGCCTCTACTCCGTTTTCAATCAGTATGTCGGCTATTTCCTGTGCGGCACGTGCGGGCACTGCGATGATGCCGATTTTTATCTTTAGTTTGCTGAGGGTCGAGGCGAGCTTGCTCATGGGCAGCACAGGCTTTCCGGCAATGCTTTTTTCTTTGGGGTTGGCGTCGAAACCGGCCACTATACCCAAACCATAGCCGTCGAATCCTGTGTATTGCAGCAACACGCGTCCCAATGCTCCTACGCCCACCAATACCGCTTCGTCGTAGCGGTCGTAGCCGAGAAATGTCTTGAGGTCAACCAAGAGGCTGTCGATCTTGAATCCCAGTTTCGGACGTCCTGGTTCCGAGCTGATGCTGGCAAGGTCTTTTCTTACTTGAACAGGGTTTATCGATAAACTTTCGGCAATAGAAGTTGCGGAGACATATTCTTCTCCTGCAGCTTTACGTTCCTCAATATTACAGTAATATAAAGGGAGTCTCCCTAATGTTGACTTTAAGATAATCAGTGAGTTCTGCTTGTCTTTCATTAAATAAACGCCTGTGTGTAAATTGCAAAAATACATTTTTTTATTAAATGGTGTTTTTTTTTTAATATTTTTTGTGTAATGTTAAATAATTATTTGTATTTTTGCAATTCAAAAAATGCTGGATTGCACACCGCTTTCCGGCCGAAAGTACAATTGACATGATGATCAACATTCAGAATTTAGATGAGCTGATACAGATGGCTTTACGCGAGGATATCGGCGATGGCGACCACAGTACACTGGCATGTATTCCTTCCGACGCAGTCGACAATGCCAAGATGGTGGCAAAACAAAAAGGTATTTTGTGTGGTGTCGAAGTAGGTGAGAAGGTATTTAAAATGGTTGACAATACCCTTTCTACAACCTGACTCAAGCACGACGGCGACGTTGTGGAGAAAGGTGACGTCATTATGTTGATCGAGGGCCATTCCCGTGGTATTCTTACGGCCGAGCGCACGGCGCTCAATTTCATGCAGCGTCTAAGTGGCATTGCCACCCAAACCCATTATATGGTGCAGATGCTCGAGGGCACCCGCACACGTCTGCTCGACACCCGTAAAACCACTCCCAACATGCGCTTGCTCGAAAAATACGCAGTCAAATGCGGCGGCGGCACCAACCACCGTATCGGTCTCTACGATATGATTATGTTGAAGGACAACCATATCGACTTCGCCGGAGGTATCGAGGCCGCTATCGACCGCACCCGTCAGTATCTCGACGAGCATCACAAGAATTTGAAAATCGAAGTCGAAGTGCGCAATCTCGACGAGTTGGAGCGTGTCATGGCCCACGG
>CALEPD010000016.1 GCA_937910265.1 uncultured Bacteroidales bacterium | reverse complement strand
TCGGCTTGCCCCTTGTCTTGCTGTTCTCCTTGGTATATTCCGTCTTGGTCTCCGTTTCGCCCCAGGCGAAATATTTGCCATAGCCCTCGGGTTTCGTCGCTCCCACGTTGCAGGTGGCCCACTTAACACTCAGTCCTAAATCGACATAAGCGTGGCCAGCTATTGTTCCAGAGACCGACGTCAGATGTCCAATGCCATCGCATCGATGCGCCATCAGCACCGCAAACAACCCCATCAGAACAACGGCAGAGATACCGAACAGCCACCGGCGGTGGCGACGCAGCCATTGGCGACGACGCTCGCGACGCTGAAGACAAGCCATTTTCTTTTCCTCCTCTTCACGGCGTTTTCTTTCTTCCTCCTCGCGTTTTTTGCGTGTTTCTTCTTCGTGACCATTGTGGTTTCCGTCATCGGGAATATCAAGTTTCTGCCTTAATTCGCGGAAGAGTTTAGCTTTTTGGACAGGGTCGGCATAGTCACACATATTGTAACACCTGTACATGAAGGCAAACTCATCGGTCAACTTGCATTTGTCGATGTTCAGCAAAAACAGCGGTTTGTTTTTATCTTTAGCCAACGCAATTTCGCTAAGCGCATATTCGGACAGCTGGGAACTGGCGGAGAGCATGAAACAAAATACCGGAGATTCGTTGATAGCCTTTACCACCTCCTTGACAAAGGAGGGCGAATTGTAGTCAACACCTTCAGAGTCCATCCAACAGGAGACACCCAGTTCACGCTCAAGCTCATCCTTGATGGATTTGACCTTATTGAAATCCTTGCGGCTGTAGCTGAGAAAAATATCGCTCATGGGTACAAAGGGATGTTATTGTACAATTATTGATTGGCTTTCGGTTTGGGCAATTTGATATCGTCGAGGCCTTTGTTTTTGTGGAATTTGTCGAGGTCGACAGGGCCTTTGATGCCGGGCACGCGTCCTGTTTGGGAATGCTGCCAAATGGTGAATCGGGTAGATGGATAACGGGAATAATTGGCGATGAAAATCTGGTAGTCGGCATATTCCTTTCCACTGAAATGGTCCCAATAGACTTTTTCGCAGGTATAAATGATTGGTTTTACACCGTATTCCAACTCCATGAGCTCGAGAATCTTATCGACGCGGGCTTTGTACAGGTTGCGTCCATGAATTTCCTCGATATCGAGGACGGGGATGAGGTCCTGCTCGCTTTTTCTGACTACTGCCTTGAAGTTGGCAAACTGCTGATAGGCGGTTGTTTTTCCGCTATAGAGGTGGTAGCTGCCAACGAGGAGTCCTGCTTTTTTTGCGTTTTTGATATTGGTTTTGTAGTAGGGGTCTTGAATGGTGGTGCCTTCGGTAGCTTTGATGTAGACAAATTTAATGGTCTTGTCGGAAGCGACCTTGGTCCAATTGATGGTACCCTGGTATTTAGAGACGTCGATGCCCCTTGTCTGGGCAACGGAGATGCTGAGGCTGAGCGCAAAGATCAGCAGGATGGGGTAGCGGAGTTTTTGTTTCATAAAGATATTTCTTCGCCGAGTGTGTTGAAAAAGCGGTATTCGAGAAGGCTGTATCCTTCTGACGGCTTAACCATTACGCGCTTCTTATACTTAAACATCCACTTGTTGGCCATAGAGAAAAGCCCTTTGGTGAGATAGGCATAGATATAGGGATGCGTGATAATGGTGAGTCGTTTTTCGTTTTGCACGGTAAATAGATAACGTAGATTGGCCTCAATTTCGTCTACGACCACCATACTTGATTTAATTGTGCCAGTGCCGTCGCAGAAGGGACACTTTTCCTGCACATCGACCTCGACAGCGGGACGGACCCGCTGGCGGGTAATCTGCATCAAGCCGAACTTACTGAGTGGCAGTATGGTATGGCGAGCCTTGTCGCGTTTCATCTCCTCAGACATGAATTTAAACAGCTCGTTGCGGTGTTCGGCCTTCTGCATATCGACAAAATCGATGATGATGATGCCCCCCATATCGCGAAGACGAAGTTGTCGGGCAATTTCGCGAGCGGACTCGATATTGACCTGCAGGGCAGTGTCTTCCTGTCCAGTACCCGACTTGACGTGGTTGCCACTGTTGACATCGATAACGTGCATGGCTTCGGTGTGTTCGATATAGAGGTAGATGCCCGAGCGGATGGTAACGATTTTTCCGAAGGCCCGGCGGATGTCGCGTTGGATGCCGAACTGTTCAAAAACAGGAGTTGCCATCTTGTAGTGGCGCACGATATCTTCGCGGCCAGGAGCGATGGATGCCACAAAATTACGGACTTCGTTGTACATCGGCTCATCATCGACATAAACGGTGTTGAAGTCGTCGGTAAGCACATCGCGAAGGAGAGCCGATGCGGAGCCGAGTTCGGATACAAGTTTCTGTGGAGCCGACACATGTTTGAGCCGGTCGGTGAGTTTTTTCCATTGGTCGAGGAGGTTGCGGAGATCGTTGTCGAGTTCGGCAACGCTTTTACCTTCGGCGACGGTGCGGACAATGACACCGAAATTGTCGGGCTTGATGCTCTGCAGGAGGCGACGCAGCCGGCTGCGTTCCTCTGACCCTTTTATTTTCTGAGATATGGAGATGCGGTTGGAGAATGGAGAGAGCACAAGATAACGTCCAGCGAAGGATATGTCGCCAGAGAGTTTGGGGCCTTTGGTCGAGATGGGTTCCTTGGCGATTTGACAGAGGATGAACTGACCGACTTTGAGCAGGTTGGAGAGATTGCCATTTTTCTCAATTATAGGCTCTGATTTAAAGTTTTTGAGAGTTGCCATGGAGGGGTCGCCATTCATGGCAAGGCGGAGGTATTTTTCGAAAGAGGCATATTGCTGACCGAGGTCGAGATAGTGGACGAAACCGTCCTTGTCGTCGGCGACATCGACAAAAGCAGCATTGAGGCCCGGCATGATTTTTCTGACCTTGCCGACATAAACGTCGCCTACAGCAAACTGTCGATTATTTTTTTCGGTGTGAAGTTCGACGAGTTGTTTGTCCTCCACAAGAGCCATACGCATTTCGGAGGGCTGAACAGATATAATTAATTCTTTTTCCAATTGTTAGTTATTTAGTATACACGGGGATTAGCCCGTTACGATAGATTAAATAATAAAAAAAACAAACCACACAACGATGCAAAGCACCGACGTTGTGTAATTTGTTTTAAGTGGTTACGTAAGAAGAGTTGATTATCTCTTCTTATGTCTATTCTTACGCAAACGTTTTTTACGTTTGTGGGTAGACATTTTGTGTCTTTTGTGTTTTTTTCCGTTTGGCATAATGAAACAGATTTATTATAATTTATTATTTTACGTTCTTTTTAACATCCATTACAAAAGTCTTGGCTGGTTTGAAAGCCGGGATATTGTGAGCAGGGATGATAACGGTGGTGTTTTTAGAGATGTTGCGACCGGTTTTCTCAGCTCTTTTCTTGATGATGAAGCTGCCGAAGCCACGCAAGTAAACGTTCTCGCCTTCTGCCATCGCGTCCTTAATCACATTCATGAACTCCTCGATAGTTGCCTGGATTGCTACTTTTTCAATCGAAGTCTTTTGAGCAATGTCTGCTACGATTTCTGCCTTGGTCATATTGTTTTATTCTTTAAATTATACTATTATTCACTAAATTTGGATTTGCAAAGGTATGAAAAAAAAATGAAATGGAAGCACCACTGACACAAAAAAAAATGAAACTTTTGCACAATTAATTATATTTCAATTAGAAACGCAGATTTCAAATATATCACAAAACAGTTGAAACAAAGTCTTAATCAATGAAAGAGAGATAAAAAGGGACTAAATAAACTGGAAAATGGCGCTTGGTGAGAAAGGTTCATTTTGCGGAGTTGGAGGAGGAGTCGGGAAGGAAATAGCAGATAACCAAAAACAATGCAGAGACAGCCGAGAGGATGGTCCAAGTCCATGATATCTGCAACGGGTCGGCGGGAGAAAAGGAAATAAAGTTCCGGCCGTGCAGATATGCAAGTATGACGATGAGTGCATTATTGGTGAAATGGGCCACAATATTCACAAACATAGAGTTGGTGAAATAAAAGAGGTAGCCCAAAGCCAATCCCAAAAGCAGACGAGGCAAGAAAGCGAACAATTCGCCATGGAAGAGGCTGAACAAAGCAGCGGTAATGAAGATGGCCAGATGCTTGGAAGAGAACCATGATGAGAAGAGGCGCTGAAGGGAACCGCGGAAAAAGAATTCCTCGCAAACGGCCGGCACCAGAGCCAATACCAGGAGGTTAAACATCAATGCGCCGACTGTATTGACATCAAGCAGTTGCAACATCAACGCCTCGGACTGGAGGCCAGCACTTCGAAGCGACTCCTCGAGGGAGGCCAAAGCACCCTGAAAATGTATATTGTCGTTCCAAACAGTCAGCCAATCGGTAAGCGGAACAAGCAGAAGCATTATCAGTGCCCCGAGCAAAGCCTGTTTGGAGATGCGGGGAGATGCGTTGAGGCAGAAAAACTGCTTGGGTTTGCCATAGAAGAAGGCACAGAACAGGATTGACGAAAGCAGGAAGGCGATGATTTGCACCAGCATCTGACTCCAACGGACAGTGTTGAGATTGGAGAGGTCAACACCCAGCAACACAGGGACTGCCGACGCCACCATAAAACATGCGAAGAATATGAGAAACAGAGCAACAAGTTGTCCGAAAGGCTTTGTGTTTTTAAGGAGGTCTGCTATCATAGATGTAGCGTGTTAAAGATTCCGTACCGCCCCACCCTTGTGTTATTCGGAGCAAGGGGGAAGAATTGCAGCGCAGAACATAGTTTATTGCATTATCGATTCCTGTTTTACAAAAATGCAACCTTCATAGTGGTGAAGATTGCATTGAAGGAGTGACCTCGGCGGGATTCAAACCCACGACTTTCGGAACCGGAATCCGACGTTCTATTCAGCTGAACTACGAGGCCAGAACAAACAAAAAGCTTAACGAAAGCATTTCAGTCGATGAATAACGAGATTTCGTCATCCGTAGTATTTATCGGATAAAAAAAAGTCGCCGAGATTTGTCAGACAAATCACCGCAGGATTCAAAGGGTTTGGAGGAAATGTTTAACCCAACGGAAAGACTGCGCGCTCATGGAGGCGAGGAAATCCTCCCACTGCATTTGGTGATTGTCGGTGTTGCCCGGAGTGTCGCTGATGACCCTTACAGACATGAACGGCATATTCATGAGGTAACAGACGTGTGCGATGGCGGCAGACTCCATATCGCAAGCGAATCCGTCGGAGAAATTAGATTTGATGGCAGCAAGTTGTTGAGCATCGGTAATAAACTTGTCGCCAGTACAGATCAAGCCCTTGCGGCACTGGTAGGATTGGTCTTGTGCGATGGCATCGGCATGGTTGAGCAGACGGCTGTCGGCGGGGAAAAATGTGGGAAGGCCCTGCACTTGACCATAGTCGTTGCCGGCGCCACACCAAACGTCGTGGTAGACAGCATTGTCAGCCACAAGTACATTGCCCACAGAGAGGCTGCTGTCGATTCCGCCGGCGAGACCTGTGCTGATGATACAATCGGGTTTATGCTGGTTGATAAGCGCCATGGTGCCGACGGCGGCATTCACCTTGCCAATTCCGCATTGAGACAAAACAATTTCGTTGTTGCCCAGAAAGCCACAAGCGCTACCGCCGATAAGTTGTTGCATCTGACGGTATTCCGAATCCATTGCTATTATTACGCCTATTTTCATTTGTCGTATTTATGTATGGTGGGTCCTATAAATTCCGGTTTGCAAAATTACAGAAGGTAGGCTCTAAAAATTCAACTTTTTGTTCGTAGGCGTTCGACGGAGAGCCCAGTTTAGCCGTT
>CALEPD010000015.1 GCA_937910265.1 uncultured Bacteroidales bacterium | reverse complement strand
CTCATCTATGGGAAAATTTGGTGGAGATACCGATAACTGGTCATGGCCACGTCATACCTGCGACTTCTCATTGTTCCGTATCTACACTTCTCCCGACGGTTCTCCCGCTACCTATTCAAAGGATAATGTGCCTTTGAAACCCAAACACCATCTCCCTGTTAGCATTAAGGAGATTAAGGACGGTGACTTTGCCATGGTTCTTGGTTTCCCCGGTACTACCAACCACTTCCTTACTTCTTACGGTTTGGCCGAAACAATGGATATCACCAACAAACTCCGTTATGAAATCCGCACCGTTAAGATCAACGTTTTACGCGAGCAGATGGCTGCAAGTCAGGATACCCGCATCAAATATGCTTCTAAATATGCTTCATGCTCCAACTATTGGAAATACAGCTCCGAGCAGAACAAAGCTCTCAAAAACCTCAATACAATGCAACTGAAACGTGATATTGAGCGCGAGTATCTCTCTTGGTCGAAAAATAAAGATCCCAAATATGCAAAGGCTATCACTCTGCTCGAAGACGGATATGCACAACGTCGTGCTACCCAAGAGGCTGTCATGTATCTCTCAGAGGGTATTTTGAGTGGTGCAGAGATGCCGTTCCAGGCTTTCTCGATGGGCTTGGCCATTACCAGAGCTCTTGAGACTGAGAATTATGATGAGCGTCAAAAACAACTCGAACTCATAAAGAAAGAAATGGAGGCTTTCTACAAGGATTACGACCTTGAAACAGAGAAAAGACTCTTCGCTTCATTGAACCAATATGTATTCGACCATCTGGCTTCAACCGACCGTCCTGAGTATTTGAACAAGGATGCGGCCCGCTATGATGAAAAAATGGCCGAATATGCAGATGTCGTTTACGGACGTTCTGTTTTTGCCACCCAAAAAGCGTTCGAGCAATTTATGAAGAATCCGAATGCCAAGACTTTGGCCAAAGACAAATTGTATATGGTCGGCAAGTCTGCTTACGAGAAATATGTTGAGGTAAGAGGCCGTGTTCCAAAATCCACTCAAGATGCCATTAAAAAAGGTAACAGAGACTTTGTCGACGGCATTCTCCAAATCAACGAGGGCAAAAATCTGATGTCTCCCGATGCAAACTCAACCATTCGTCTCACCTACGGAAATGTTAAGGCTTACGATCCCAAAGATGCCGTTTCATACGACTATTACACAACCCTCAAGGGTGTTATGGAAAAAGAAGATCCCACAAGCAGCGAATTCTTCGTACCCGAACGTTTGAAAGAGTTGTACAACGCCAAAGACTTTGGTATGTATGCAAATTCAAAAGGTCAGCTCCCGACTTGTTTCATCACCAATAACGACATCACTGGCGGTAACTCAGGTTCCCCCGTATTGGATGCTCATGGCAATCTGATCGGTTTGGCTTTTGACGGTAACGGAGAGGCAATGTCCGGTGATATCGATTTCGAAGAGAACCTTCAGCGTTGTATTTGTCTCGATGCCCGTTACATGTTGTGGGTAATCGATAAATATGCAGGTGCAAAGAATCTTATCGATGAAATAGATATTGTACGATAATACAGTTGTTATTAGCAAGCCTATTTTAGAATAAAAAGCAGTAGGGATGACATGCACAATGTCAGCCCTATTGTGTTGATTGGGTAGTCGTCATTATTGTCTGCTCCCGGAGTTTTGTTGACTGGTTTTCGGCGTTTTCTCCAAAAAGATTTGCATGAGATGATATTTTTTGCGAATTTTGCAAAATAATATGTGTGTGCGATTGTTTGCCAGTTGCATTGTGCGAGGTGCCCTTTGGCGGTACGTTTTGTGCGACGGTTCGCTTTGTTGTCAAACTGATGCTTGTGCAGGATAGGGGAGTGGGTAAGGCTATATAATTGCCATACACTGGCTGATTTTGTATGAAGAAGATTCTGACATATATATTCCTTTTGTTTTTTGTGGTGCTGTTTGGTGCATGCGCAAGAGAGTATAATGACTCCCTTTTGCGTTCGAAAGTCGATGGCATGAACAAAGATGCATTCCTTGAAAGGTATAAGGATCCCGAGTGGGCGATAGATTATTCTTTGTTGACATTGGATTTTATTTCAGATTCATTGCCAAACTACAACGATGGTAAATTGCGTGCCTGGAATACACTGGCATTTGCATATTATCTTGTTGGTGAATATGATTCTGCTCAGTTTTATGTCAATGAAGTGTCCGGATGTGACATCAGGTCTGACAATATTGATGTCGAACGGGTAATAGCTCTCCTGTGTGAGGCCCGCATCCTCCAGCGCAATAGCAACATCGCGGAATCTTACCGCATTCTTTACGACATCGGCAACGATAAACTGCTTGCCCGTAATCGCGGAAATATGTTGTTCAATTATGCCTTTGCGGAGTATTACATTACAATGTTGGAGTTGAACTATCATTATCGCGAGGACCTCTCGGAGAATGTGCTGGACTTGATTGATGAGGTGGAGGAGAACCGCGAAGAACTGAAGTGTGATTATGCTCAAGATATGGCGCTGAACAATGCACTCGCTCGGACCTATATGGCATTGTCATTTACTGACGATTCTGTGTCGGTGCCAGCAACCCGCAATATGCTACGGTATTGCTGTGAGAATCTCTCAATACTTAGCGATAGTTCGAGATTCTGTGCATTTCAATACGGGCAGATTTTAGAGATGTTGGCCATGACATTTTGGATGAATGGGGCATCGCTTGCCAATTTGGATTCAAACGATGTTTTGATCCAACAGTTATATACAATGCTTTTCAAAAGCGATTCTGCCGAAGTTATGCCCTATGCCGATATCGCTGGCGAGTTGCTCTCGGTTGCCCAATATCAATTTGGAGGACTTCGATGGGCAACGTATGATTATATACATTCGTTGATTGTTGGGGCAGACTATGCCTTGTGGCTGGGTGATTCCACCTATGTCTATGGTTTGTTGGGCACTGCAGTCGAAATCGACAATGCTTGCATGTTGCCGCCCCAGCTCCGCTTGCAACTCTACAATGGTTTGATAAAGTCGGGATATTCCCGTGATTGGAATGATATGTACAAGTGGCACAATGATGTAGTTGCACTTGGCAAGGAAGTCCAACGTATAAAACATGAAGATTTTATCGCGCAGGTGGAATTGGCCCAAACCCAAAAGCAAAATCAATTGTATGCGTGGCTGTTGTCGGCTTTTGCTGCTCTTGTAGTATTGTTGGCAGTGTTGTCGGTGGTGTTGAAGCGGAGAACGCGTCTGCTCAACAACGAAACACTTGCCTTGCAGGAGGCAAAGCGGAAGGATATCGAGCGCATCGCGAATGTGGAAACCTGTCTCAGCGTCATGCGTCACGACATAGGCCCCTTTGTAGGATACCTGCAAAATTCATCTTTGCCCGACGACCTGCGGCAGGATGTGCTTAGGCAGCTTTTGCGGACATTTGACAACATGAAAAAATGGACGAATCTTTCCATCCCGAGTGGCATGGCTTTCCATGCGAACGACTTTTACGTTTCCGAACTATTCTCTGAGGCTGCGTCACAAGTCGTCTATACCGACAACAAACAAATAAATCTTGTGTTTGAGCAATCTCCATTGATGGTCTATGCCGACAAACAGTTGATTATTATATTGCTCCGCAATATTCTCAACAATGCATATCAGCATACCGAAAAGGGCGAAATCCGAGTGTCTGTTTACCCTTGTAATGACAACGACAAATTGGTCGAATTCGCCATACGCGACACCGGTTCGGGAATGAGCCCCGACATTTGCGATGAATTGTTCAGGGTCGATAAGAAAATTGATGATTCAAACGTCAACGAAAAGGGTTATGGGTCAGGATTTGGATTGATTCTTGCGCGGTATATAATCAAGAAGCACGACGACCATACCGTAAGAGGATGTAAGATATGGGCTGAGGGCCGCTTGGGAGAAGGGTCGGTGTTCTATTTCAGAATCGCAAAGGGACGTCCTTCGTGAACATCCGCCGCCTTGAGGTTTGCAGGTGATGGCTACCAAGACAATAATGCCGGAATGCGACAAAATATACCTGAGCAGTATTCGCAATGCAACAACCAGAATGGTGGCAACGTTAAATTAAAGTAGTACCAGCAAAAATAACATGATAAGCCATGAATAAAATTAAAGTCATGATGGTCGATGACGAGTCGATTATACGCAAAGCCGTCCGTTTCGAGTTGAATGAGAAATGCCCTAAAATCGATTGCTGTATGGCCGACGATGGAGTGGTGGAGACAAAGGAGGTCGAAATGATTGAGACTTTCGATTCCGGAGCCCAGTTGTTGGACGAGCTGAGTGCGAATCCTGATAATGTGCCCGACTACTTGCTGGTCGATATGGAATTGAAGGGCGAGCCTACGGGTGGATTGTTTATCACCAAATCCATATCAGAGAAATATCCAAGCATTAAAGTCATTATCCTTTCAGGACGTTTCGATAATCCTGTCGACGCATCTTGTAATCGTACCAAGAGAATACAGGAAATCTGCAGGGTTGTTTTCGACGCTTTGCGGCTTGGTGCCAAAGCTTTCGTGAGTAAGAATGCGGCAGGAGGATTCTCTATCGACAACATTGTCCGTGCCATTGAATGTCTCGAAAGGGGTGAGGCATACTATTTCAACTATCCGGTAATTGTATCTCTCAAGGAGGCTGCTGAATTGTATATGAAAATCGCCGTCACAGCTGCCGACGATATTGAACTGTCGCCTATTGAAAGTGAAATCCTTAAACTCGAAGCTGCAGGTTTCACCGCCCAAGAAATAGCTGTCTCCGTTGGTAAGCCCGAGACCGATAAGAGTATCCAGGAAAAGCAGAAGGAATTGTCGCGCAAACTGGACATAGTCAATAAATCAGGGGCTCGTGTGGCCAAGGCTTTCTCACTGGGATTGATAAATGTCGGTGAAGTTGAGTTTCTGAAAAGGTAGCCTAACCACCTTGAAGGTGGATCTTGCAAGCTCAGTGTTTCCCGTCTGAAATATAAACTATTTGTTGAAGTGTCGGAAAAAGTGTATCTTTGCATTTCATAATAAAATCTGAAGGATGCGTTACAATGTCGATTATCTTATCATTGGTTCGGGCATAGCAGGATTGAGTTTTGCCCTTAAAGTAGCACCGTATGGAAAAGTCTGTATATTAACCAAAGCCCAGGCCTCCGAGGGCTCAACACGTTACGCCCAAGGCGGTATTGCAGCGGTAATGTACGACTCTGATAGTTTCGATAAACATATTCACGACACCTTGGTTGCCGGCGACGGCATAAACGACAAGGATGTGGTTGAAATGACAATCCGCGAAGCCCCCGATCGTATTCGCGAGCTGGTTCAGTATGGAGTTAATTTCGATCTCAACAGGGAAGGAAACCGCTTTGATCTGCACCGAGAGGGTGGGCACAGCGAATTCCGCATACTGCACCATAAGGACAACACCGGTGAGGAAATCGAGCGGGGCTTGCTCGAGGCTGTCCGCAATCACCCCAATATCGAAATGAAGGAACACCATTTTGCCATCGATATCATCACCCAGCACCACCTCGGCCAGCGGGTTACAAAGCATACTCCCGATATCGTCTGCTATGGCGTTTATGCCTTGAATGGTGAAACTCACGAGGTCGACACTTATCTCTCCAAGGTGACACTTTTGGCCACCGGAGGCATGGGCAGTGTCTACACCACCACCACTACTCCAACCATCTCTACCGGAGATGGCGTCGCCATGGTTCATCGCGCACGAGGTGTCCTCAAGGACATGGAGTTTGTACAGTTCCATCCAACTTCATTATACAACCCGTCTGAAAAGCCCGCTTTCCTTATCACAGAAGCCATGCGTGGTGCCGGTGCCATATTGAAGGATTTTACCGGTAAAGAATTTATGCACAAATACGACAGTCGACTGTCCCTTGCGCCGCGCGATATTGTCGCCCGTGCCATCGACAACGAAATGAAAATCGCTGGCGTCGACCACCTGTATCTCGATGCAAGGTCTATCGGAAAGCGTGAGCTGATAAACGGATTTCCGACAATTTATGCTAAATGCTTGGAAGTCGGGATCAATATTGCCAAAGATTTAATCCCCATTCGTCCCGCAGCACATTATCAGTGTGGTGGTATATGGGTCGACAGGAATGGCGAATCAAGCATAAGAAACCTTTTTGCTGCAGGCGAGTGTGCATGTACTGGTTTGCATGGGGGGAATCGATTGGCCTCCAATTCGCTGCTTGAGGCAATTGTCTACGCGCACAATGCTGCAATGCGGGCGATTGAGCGAACTTCTATCGTTCAGATATGCAATCAAGTCCCCGATTGGAATTCCGACGGCATGGTGTTGAACGAGGAAATGGTGCTTATTACCCAGACCAAGAAGGAACTCCAGGAAATAATGACCAACTACGTGGGCATCGTTCGCAGCGACTTGCGCCTTACAAGAGCGTTCGATCGATTGAATTTAATCTTCCGCGAAACCGAAGCCCTTTACAACCGTTCTGTGTTGACCGAAGAATTGTCCGAATTACGAAACCTGATTGCCTGCGCCTACCTCATTACCAAAATGGCTCGTGCTAGGCGTAACAATTGCGGGCTGCATTATTCTATCGATTTATAATCTTGCAATGCATTGAAAACAATTATATTATTTCAGATAATCCCTAAAAGATAAAAAAAATTAACAAAAAAGTAGGTTGAATGAGCATTTTTTCTTATTTTTGCCATCAATCAGTTTTTGTGACATTTTTAGTCTCAATGGCTAAATTGTATTGTGAAACAGAAGTATACATTTTATTTAACACTATAATATAGTATTATGACAAGTTTATTAATTTTACTGCAAGCTGAATCTCACCGGAAGAGTGAACCAACAGCGTACTGCCCTACCCGCCTGTTTACCAGGATTCCACTTTGGCATTGCACCGATAACTCGCTCGGCCTCCTTGTCGAGATACATATCACCGGAACTTTTTACAACCTGGATATTCTGGATAGAACCATCGGCATTAACGACAAAACGCATGATAGAACGACCTGAAGAGTTATTGTCACGCGAAATACGTGGATAATTGATATTCTCACTCAGCCATTCGTACATAGCCTTCATACCACCAGGGAATTCAGCCGGCTGCTCAACAACGGTAAAGATCTCTTCCTCTTCAACAACCTCATCTACAACGACAATTTGATTTTCAGAAACGTCCACTACATCCATAACAACATCCTCAGATGAAATGATTTCGGTCTCCTGTACATCAACCTCATCCTTGATAATCTCAATAACCTCTGTAGGTTTCTGCGCAGCAGGAGGAGGAGGCAATACATTCTTTACCTGAATCTGGATTTCCTTCAACACCTCAGGTTCTTCAATCGGTGGTGGAGGAGCTGTAGCAACAATTCTTGCTTCCTTGTCCTCGAAATTTGTCCACTCGAATGCAACAAACAGGACTGCAAAAACCATCACAAAGCCTATCAAGACCCATAGAGTTTTGTCCTGCTCCAAGTTCGCCTTAGCACTCTTTTTAACTTCAATGTGCTCGCTACCTGCTAACTGATTGTTCTTTTCTGTACTCATATGTGATTTGTATTT
>CALEPD010000014.1 GCA_937910265.1 uncultured Bacteroidales bacterium | reverse complement strand
TCAACTGAATCCAGTCGCAGGACACAAAAGTGACAACCTAAATCAGCAAATCACATAGGTTGGGAATTAGATTGTTGTGGGGATTTCGCCGAAGGATCGCCGAAGGATCGCCGAGAGAGGGAATTTGAAAGGTGAAAACTGAAAGGTGAAAAATAAATTGGAGGGAATATAGGGCGGGGAGAGAAAAAAGAAAAAGCCCCCCAAGAAAAAAGCCCCCAACAAAAAAGAGAAACCGCTGCTTGCGGCTCCGCTTGCTTACGGGCGGCTGCGCCGCCCTCCTCTCTCGCTTCTTTTCTCTCTTCCTTCGGCGGCTGCGCCGCCTCCTTTTCTTGCCCTCTCCGCGCTTCTCTCTCCTCTTGTGGGCGGCTGCGCCGCCCCTCCTCTTTGCTTCTCCTCTCGCGCTTCTTTCGGGCGGCTGCGCCGCCCTACCCCTTCCGCTTCTCCTCCACTTCTCTTCCGCTTCTTCGGCGGCTGCGCCGCCTCACTCTCCCCCGCGCTCTCGTGGGCGGCTGCCGCCGCCCCCCCCCTCTCCTCTCTCTCTTTCCTCTCTATCAAACAATTAACAATCCTTTCCGTTGCCATCACATGTCATAAACTTTTTTTCTTTTGCCATAATTAATTAAATTACTTAAACGTTTAAGGATTAATTATTTAATGATATATGATTTAGTCTAAACCTAAATATTCTGAGGAATAACCCTCATATGCATCATTTTCCCATTCTTTAAATTCAAGGTAAGAATTTTCATCTCTTTCTTCATAATAACGACAATAATGACACACTTCAAATCCTAATTTTTCTTCTAAATCAGCATATGTAAATGTGTTAGATTTTATAGTAAACTTGCCAAATAAATCATTTTCTAAATATTCAATTTCTGATATTTCAAATGGATAAAACCCTTCTTTGCTGGATTTCTGCCATTCCTTAATACTGCTAAACATTTCCGTTTTTGAAGGAAACTCCACTTTGCCACTTCTGAAACCATCAAACCATATTGTTTTACCAAATATGTCAATTACCGTTTCAATCTCTCCGATAGGAACATCCAACTGATAAGGTTGGAATGAGTAGTTATAGTTATCAATATCTTCGGGATATGGTTCAATGCGAATGATATCCATGGAATCAAAATAAAGCCATGGGTAATAATCGTTCCCTTTGTAAAACCCATAACAGTGTTTGAGTATAAAATCAGAGGTCACTTCATAATCTTCGACATGTCCTCTATAAAGTTTTGGATTTTTATGGATTCTTTCTGGGATATTTAATATTAATTTTCCTTCATACTTACTAATCGAATTGCATTTTATCTCTTTAACAATGCCATCCAACATAAATGTCACCAGTAGTTTACCATAATAATTCTCTCCATCATCTACATCAAAGCAGCGACTGACTATTTTTACAATTCTTCCTAATCGAATTTGTTTTATAAGTGTATTATCAGCCACTATTTTGTTTGCCAAACCGAAAATAGGTACGTCTTCTATAAAGCCTGTTAAGGTATTCGACTGTCGTATTAGTGAATGGCACCGAATTCGGCTGTCTGCTGAATTATTGTCTATGTATATATCAATATAATTCTGATTCATTCTCTTTCTTTATTTCTACAGTTTTCTATTCCCCACTTCTTCTATCACGGTCATTTGTTTCTATTTGTTTTACGTCTTCGACAGAGGTGTCGAGGGCGAGTTTGTCGGTGGCATTGAGAGGGCTGACTACGGGTTGGCCGGTGCGCTGCTCAATCTCGCGGCGGGCGGAGCCGGCCACATTGCCACCCTCGATGGCTATATTCCGGCTTTCTGCAAAGGTCTCTGGCTGACGGCTGCGAGAGATGGCGGTGGTTTTTGTTCTCCGCTTCGCTATCGAAAGCTCCACTGGAGCTTTCTTCACTTCGGCAAGCATGTTGAGCACCAGTTCAAGATTGGTCATATTGTCACGGAGGTTCTCTTTCCTCAAACCTTTTACGTCTTTGTAGTCGCGCACCGTGAGGCCGCTCCATGCGCGGGTCATTTCGTTAGTCAGTATGGCATAGTCGCGTTCCTGATCGATACCGCGGGCTTTCCACTCGTCGGTCAACTCCTTGCGCATCTCAATAGACTGTAGCCGTTGGTTAATCCACCCTTCGCTATAGCCCTTGGCACGATAGAAGTCAGCACCACGAGTGATAGCTTTCTCAGGGTCGGCTATCTCATCCAGCCGTTCAGCTCCCACCTGCGCCATCCATTGCTTGAATGGCTCGGCCTTGGGCGAAGGAATTGATTGAATGATGCGGAAAACAGCCTTACTGTCAGCGGCGAGCGTCTTTCTCCGCTTCCCAGTCTCCGTCATCATATCTACCTGGGGACAATTTGTCCCCATGAACGTAGCAAGTTCAGAATCACGTTTGCGCATCTTTTTGAGATAGTCTGTCGGGTTGGCAGAATCCGTCAACACTCTGACAACATCCACCACCGAGAAGTACCATTCCTCCTTCTCTGCATCCCAATGGGTGCGGACTTTCTTATCTTGAAATATCTGAACTTTCTCCATTTCGTATTATTATTTCATCAGTTTCCTATTTCGTTTTGTTCTCCGCTTCGCTATCGAAAGCTTCACTGGAGCTTTCTTCATATTTTGCCATAATTAATTAAATTACTTAAACGTTTAAGGATTAATATGTTTAATTTGCTTTTTTATACTATGTGAACCTGTAAAATTACAAAAAAAAGTGAAAAACAATATAAAAAAACACCTCTGCTATGAACTTTTTATTCACAACGGAGATGGTTTTGTCGGATAAATTAATTATCAAAGGAATAAAAATGGTTATCCGCAATTATGCGATAACGCCCCGAAGAGGCATTAAGCAATTAGCACAGGGCATCGCCATGGGTAATAGGCAGTGTAGACTTCGCCCTATAAGAGCAAAAGCGTCATTAGGAATCTTATGCCCTTTCAGGGCGAACGTCACTCTCCCTTCTACCCAAGGCGATGTCTTGGGCAGGGCGTTTGTTGACCTTTCGGGCTTTTTTTTGGATCTATGCGAACAATTATATTTTTTTTGTTGGGTATTTTTCCCCCTCGCCCTGCACCATCCTTTCCAGTATTTGTCGCGATTCTGTCGCGACAAGCCCATTCCGCCCATCGTTCCGTATGTGAAGAAACTGCCAATAGGATCCGAAGCTCCTGTGGAACTTTGGACTTTCGATAGCGCGGCGGAGAACAATAACACCGCTGCAACCATACCCTCACCTTCTTTACGTCCCCGCGATGCCATCGCGTCCCCCTTCGTCCCTTGCCAGGGCATTCCATGCCATCTCCTTTGTCCCGTGCCAGGACGCTTGCGTCCGCCTCAATGGGTTGTTCCGCGCCAAGGGCTTCGGCCCGTAAAAAAAAACATCCCCATCCAATTGAAAACCAACCCTATCAAAAAAATATTCAAAAAAAATTCACCCCTTTGTCACACAATTCAAAAATTTTTACGTCTAATATGGCAAAAGAACAATACGAATACAAATCTCAAATAATCGCACATAATATGAATGGAATAATACAATATAATTGCCATAAAACGTTATAAATATATGAATATAAAGTAGTTTGATATAACGGCCAATGCCAACGCTGCAGCAAGAAATAGAATTCGGCGACCTACTGAACCGCAACTGCCAGACCATAAACAGTATCTGTCTTAGGTACTGTGGTGGCAATGCATTCTATTTCGATGAACTACGGCAAGAGTGCGCCGTGGCGATATGGGCGGAGTTCAGTCGGTATGGCCTCGACCGTTTCCGTGGCGACTGCGCTGAGTCAACCTGGATATACCAAATCTCTTACCACGCCGTCATAGACTACCTCCGCAACCCCAATCACCAAGAATTCCAGTCCGTCTGCGACCTCTACGGCTTGGAACCCCGTAGGGGAACCGAACGCTTTGGAAATGAAATAAATGACAGTGAGGAGCATCTCACCGACAACCCATCCCGCGACGACTGGAACCTGTTCGACGAACTCACGGCACAACTCAACCTCAGCGAACGCAACCTGCTGGACCACTATCTCAACGACGACTCCTACAGCACCATCGCACGCACCGAGGGCATCACAGAAAGCAATGCACGTAAACGAATGTCACGACTATTAAACAAATTGAAAATGTTAATCCACAAATAATTATCAACCAGCCTCTTTCTTCCCTCTTTACCATATTGTTTGCAGGGTGTAGGAGGTAAAACACTGATTATCAATGAAGAAAGAAAAAGAATCGCTAGAATTTGTCCAGCAAGAGGAGAGAGGACACGACAGTCCCATCACGGACAGCGACATCCATCGGCTGCATTCTGCACAGAGGCTAATGGATGACGTCGCCTCACGGATACCGCCGTTCTCCCCGGAGCAGATCCGTTCGGTGGTTGAAGGCGACCGTCTTCCTCAGTTCCAGCTCCGCCGTCAGGCCGACCGCTATCTGCTCGTCTTCTGCCTCTTCGTCCTCGCTTTGGCGGCAAGCCTCCTGTGGCACACCGCTCCGGCGGGACTCTCACCCCTCAATGTCGCAGTCCTCGTCCTTGCCGTCGCCGATGCTGTGGTAGCCTTCCGCGCCGTCCGTAGCCTTTGGCTTATGAGGCAGACGCTCCGCCTTCTCCACCGACCCTACCGTATGGCCAACTATGCCGACCGACTGGGCCGCCTCTCCCGCCGCCGTCGCCACTGGCTGGGGTTTGTCCTCGCCGGTAGCTACAATTCCGTTTCCACGCACGTCGACCCCTCTACGCGCTCCACAGGAGCTTGTACCAGTTGGCTGGAGTTCTTCTCCCGCCGCCTCCCGTCCTACTCCATCGCGGCCTGCCTCTTCCTGCTCATCGCCCTTAACGCCGACAAGGCCTTTGCCGCCACACGCGACTATGTTAATGTAACCACCACCACCGCCCAGACCGCCACTGCGATTTGCGACACCGTGGACAATATAATCCAGCAGCTATGAAACGTCCGTTGGATTCTTCGAAACCCTCGTTTTCCGCGCCTCGGGATGAAAGCAAGCATTCCTCCGCTCGGCTCAGCGAGAAAACGTTCAACAAAAAACGCTTCTGGCTGATTGTATCCATCCTTGCCCTTGTCGAGGCCGCCATCCTCTGCCTCGCCCTACAGTGGAAATACATCTTCCCCTCCCGTGAGGTCAGCGACCTTTACACCCGCTATGAAAACGTAGACGGAATCGCAGCCTCCTTTATAAAAGATTACAAGGTCAACGATACCGTTTTTGTCGATGTCACCCTGCTTGAGGCAACAACAGACTCAGCTTGGCTTATACTTCAACATGATCTCAATCTTGAAGTTCCGCCTCAGGAAATGATTGGTTTTCTTGGTCACAACTTAGTTGAAGTATGGGCTGCTCCTAAACGCGATTATTCTTTGCCCATGGACTCCGTACTCTTAAACAATGATTTATTAGCAGTATCATGGTCAGAACGCAGGATTAGTGTCTTTTCCATTGAAACAATGCAGCAAATGCATTCGCTTAAACGCAATCAGTTTAAGGAAAGTATATCTAAAAGTCAACAATAAAAAAATAAAAAAATAAAAAGAATGAACAAAACCACTAAAACCATTGCACTGTTCTCGGTGCTAAGCCTGATGACAAAAGTAGAGGTACTAAATTATAACGCAAGAAAAACAAATGCAGAAAAACAAAAAACATTTGAAGAACGTTCGATATGCTCTGGCAATAGGAGTTCATTTTTTGTCCTGCCAGATTGCAAAGTAACTCTCTGTGAACAATTATATTGGCACCCGTTCTTTATTCTTGGAGATTTGTCAAGGAGCTCTATCATGGAAGTGTGGAATTCAAGAAAGGCACTTGAATTAAATTCATATTCCAAGTCGGAAGTACGAGAGTGTAGCCCTTGTAAAATGTGTGACTCGTTCAATCAGTGTCGGCACCTGCTCGGAATATGTTGGCGTGACGCAATTGCTGCTTATGGCGATGACAATTACGATTATCCATCACCAGACTGTCCAATGGCTCCACAAGTACAGAATGATTTCTACATTGATTAACAGGGATTGCATTATGAGAAAGATAAAAATATTATCTCTGCTATTTGTTGTTTCGTTGCCAACGGCAGGTGTTGCCCAAACCATAGGGCATGTTACAGGAATCTTGACCGATTCCGTGTCCTCTCAGATTGCATTTGCAAATGTGGTTTTGGCCACAAAAAACGATACGTTATTTTTGAAAGGAACAATCAGTAATGAAGAGGGGGTGTTTCACTTTGATAGTGTGCCAGACGGAAATTTTTTACTGAGAATATCTGCGATAGGATATAAAACCACCTTTGTGAACTTGGAAAAGCATGGAGATTCAAGTCTTGGAATAATAATGATTGAACGGCAAACACTCAATATGAATGAAATTGTCGTAACCGCAAATCGACCCTTATACAGCGTCGATGGCGAGAAAAGAATCTATAGTGTGGAGGATGATGTTTGCATGCGTTCTGCATCTGCCATTGATGCGCTGCGAAATGCACCAGGAATTGAGGTTGATGCTCAAGGGAATGTTAGTCTTCGCGGGAAAATTGGTGTAGAAATCTGGATTAATGGACGTAAAACTCACATGCCATTAGAAAGTCTAAAACAATATCTGAAAATGATGCCCATTAATAACATCAGGTAATCTCTAAAATTCAAATTGCTGATAATAAAATAAATACATATAAATCTCGTTATTATATTTGAACATA
>CALEPD010000013.1 GCA_937910265.1 uncultured Bacteroidales bacterium | reverse complement strand
CAACGAGGACACCCCCGACACCGACGACAAATTGATGAAGGAGTCCTTGTCTCTCGAAATCGACCGGGCCCTCTCTACGCTCACCGAGTACGAGCGTGAAGTGATCAAAATGTATTTCGGAATCGGTTTGGCACACCCATTAAGTCTCGACGAAATCGCAATGAAATTCAACCTCACTCGCGAACGAGTACGACAAATCAAGGAAAAAGGTATCAAGCGTCTCAAAACCAGTTCCAAGAGCAAGAATCTCAAGGCATACCTATAAAATATATGGATATTATATTAAAATATTTCCCCATGCTATCAGAGCGGCAAAAAGAGCAGTTTGCCGCTCTGATGCCTATATATGAAGATTGGAACTCCAAAATCAACGTGATTTCCCGAAAAGACATGGATTGCTTTTACCAGCACCATGTCCTGCATTCATTGGCCATCGCCAAAATATTGTCCCCAAACGACGGGGCAAGCATCCTCGATGTGGGCACCGGTGGCGGTTTTCCCGGCATACCGTTGGCAATAGCCTTCCCCAATGCTCAGTTCCATCTTGTCGACTCAATCGGTAAGAAAATCAAGGTGGTACAGGATGTCTCCGCCCAAATCGGACTCGAAAACTGCGTGGCCGAGCAAATCAGGGCCGAGCAAGTCCCTGCAAAATACGATTTTGTCGTCTCTCGTGCAGTCACCTCGCTCGACGTGTTCTACCAATGGGTCAAAACAAAATTCAAACCAACTCACAACCATTCATTGCGCAACGGAATTGTATATTTGAAAGGCGGTGACCTCGAAGCCGAACTGGCCCCCTTTAAGAATAGAGTACAAACATGGAATCTGAGCGATTTCTATACCGAAGATTTTTTTGAAACCAAGAAGATCGTATATCTTCCCAAAGACTGAACCTTTATATGAAAGCCCGTTTACTGTTGATAGTTGCATCATTGTGCATCGTTTCGTGTTCCAAATCTGATGTCCCGGCCCGCCTGGGCGATTGGCAATTTCTCTACAACGGCGATTGGCATTACGCCACGGTGCCCGGATGTATCCATACCGATTTGATGAACCATAACATTATTCCGGACCCTTTCTATGGTAACAACGAAACCCTTGTCCAATGGGTCGATGATTCTGTATGGGTCTACCGATCCCCGCTCTATGTGCCGAATAATGCAAAAGATTCGTTCGAGTTGGTGTTCGATGGTTTGCAGACCTATGCGAATGTCTATCTGAACGATTCCTTGGTATTGTCTGCAAACAACATGTTTCGCAAATTCAAGGTCACGCTGCATGCCGACAAATTAGACGACACCAACGAAGTCAGGGTGGTGTTCCATCCCACACGTCACTTCGATAGCCTGGCCCATAAGCGGTTGGGTTTCGACATTCCCGACAAGAGGGCATTCTCCCGTACCGCTCCCTATCAGCAAGGTTGGGACTGGGGTCCGGTACTCAATTCCTGCGGAATATGGCAAGATGTTTATATACAGGAATGTGGGGCGGATTCTCAACAAGAAGTCCAGATCCTCAAAGGCACTTGGTTCGACGAGCATGAAATCGCATTTAAGGCCGAACCCGATTCAATAGGTTTGGCTTACACTTTCTACGACAATGGCAAGCCCATTATGATTAAGGGCGTCAACTGGATTCCAACCCATAGTTTCCCAATCCTCACCCCGCAGCTCAAGGCAAAGTACAGGCATTTGCTCGAGTCTGCCAAGGCTGCCAATTTCAACATGATTCGCCTCTGGGGCGGCGGAATATACGAGCATGATTATTTCTACGAACTGTGTGATTCCTTGGGAATTATGGTGTGGCAGGATTTCAATTTCTCATGTGCTCTTTATCCATTCAGCCACGATTTCATCGAAAACGTAAAGGAGGAAGCCAGCTACCAGGTGCAGCGTATCGCCAAACATCCCTGTGTGGTGATATGGTGTGGCAACAACGAAGTGAAAAACGGTTGGGAAGATTGGGGATGGCAAAGCCAATATGCATGGAATCAGGGACAAATCGACTTCTTGAGCCACTCCATCGACACCCTCTTTTCATCAAATGGAGTGCTGGCCAATGCGGTTTCATTGTACGACCCGCTCAACCGTCCCTATGTGTCATCTTCCCCATTGTATGGTTGGGGGCATCCCGAATGTTGTACCCACGGCGACTCTCATTATTGGGGCGTATGGTGGGGTGAGCTTCCATTTGAGATGTACGCCGAGAAAACAGGCCGTTTCATGTCCGAATATGGCTTCCAGAGCTATCCCGATTGGAGCACAATATGCCGCTGCTGCCCCGAAGACGAACGTTTCATCGGCTCTCCGTCTATGAATACCCACCAAAAACATAATAGGGGAGTGGCTATTATCGACAAGGCGATGATGCAGTACTATGGCTTCGATAGCAAGACCGTCTCCTTGGAGGATTATTGCTACCTCTCTCAATTGCTTCAGGCTTGGGGCACGGGCTATGGCGTATGGTCCCATCTAAAGGCCTCCCCCCATTGCATGGGTACATTGTATTGGCAGCTTAACGATTGTTGGCCAGTGGCTTCCTGGAGCAGTATCGACTACTACGGCAATTGGAAAGCCTTGCATTACAGAGTCAAGGAATTATTCGACCCCAATGCCGATATCTCTTATTGGGACAATTATTATTCCACATACCCCAAGCATCTAAACCTTCCAAAGCCGGCATTCAAGCTGGTCTCTCATGTCGATCAGCAAGGCGAGTTGTCCGTTACACTGTCTGCGCAAAGCTACCTGCACGACGTCATGCTGCAAACCAGTCCGCATGTCGATGGACGCTTTGAGCGCAATTATTTTTGCCTCGAAAGTGGCGATACCATTAATGTGAAATTCTTACCCCTTGATAGTGCTGCCGATATGTCCAATGTAAAAGTTACAATCAAAAGTTTGAACGATTTCTTGGGTCGATAAGGTTGCTTGCTTTGCCAATACAGGTCTCCTGTCAGGCAATGGCAAAAGGCGTATTTTAAGCTTTTGGTAACAATGGTAAAATATTAAAAAAAAAGATTGAATTTTGTCTTTTTCGAGATGGATAACGGCAATTCTACAATAGAAAATATAACTGATTGGTAAAAATAAGACGTTGATATTTTGTTAAATATAAAAAAAAATCATTGAAATTACGATTATTTGCTAAAAAAATCGTAATATTGCCAATCCATTTTAGGTGTATTATATTCAATTATTATGATGAAAAAAATACAAAAAATATCGTTAGCTTTGCTGCTGTTTTTAAGCGGTGCATTCAGCGCTCAGTCCCAAGATGTGGGCTTTTCTCAGTTCTACGCTAACCCGATTTACCTCAACCCTGCTTTTGCAGGTTCTAAGGTGGCTCCACGCTTGTCCTTCACAGGCCGTTACCAGTGGCCCGGTTTGGTCAGTGCGTATTCAACAATCTCAGCCTCTTACGACCAGTACATCGACCCCTTGCACGGCGGTATCGGTGTTATTTTGATGAGCGACCGTCAAGGCGACCACGGTGCCTTGAAATCAAATATGTTAGGTTTGGTCTATTCTTTCCGCTTCCAACTCGGAAGAAAGGCCTTCATGAATATTGCTTTGCAGGCATCGGTTGCCAACACCAGCCTTACCTGGGACGAAAATCTCCGCTTTGGCGATCAGATAGACCTTATTAATGGTTTTATCAATAATACATCCGCCCAACCCCCCGAAGATTTGAGCAACTGGTATGCCGACTTCAATGCCGGTATCCTTGCCACCGGTGAGCAATGGTATGTTGGTGCGGCTGTATCTCACTTGACACGCCCCAATCAAGGCTTCTATTCTGAAGACCGCATCCCTATGAAAATCAGTGCCAACGCTGGTGCACTCTTCAATGTTTCTAAAGAAGCACGTCGTACATCCTCCTTAGGTTTGGGGACCCCGGTCGTTTCTCCCAATATTATATATCAGTATCAAGGCGGTTTCCATTACTTCAACTATGGTGTCTACCTCGACTGGCTGCCATTCATCGTAGGAGCTTGGTTTAGACAAGGTCCACAGAACTCCGATGCCTTCATCTTTATGGCCGGTATTCAGCAGGATTATTTTAAAATCGGTTATAGCTATGACGTGACCGTTTCCAAGCTGGCTAACAATACCGCAGGAGCTCACGAAATCACTTTAGGCTACCTTTTGCCCGCACCAGCTCCGCGTCACAAAGTCAAAGCCATCAGATGTCCTGCCTTCTAATTTGACTTGAGTGAAACAAATTTCGTTTTTTTACGTTACATTTTAGATAAAAAGAAATTAATACACTGTTCATATGAAAAGCACAAGATTCACGGCTCTTTTTCTCGTTTTCGCTGTTCTCTTGACAGCCTGTGGGAGCAAAAAAACATCGTCAACTACCGGTTGGAATTACAACGATTCCGAGTGGGGCGGTTTTGAAGTCTCCGAGAATACTACTATGCCCGATTTCCATCCTGGCTTGATCTTTATTGAAGGTGGAGCCTTTACCATGGGTAGAGTATCCGATGACCCACGCTATCAGTGGAGTAATATTACCCATACCGTTACCGTTTCCTCCTTCTATATGGACGAAACTGAAGTCCGTAATGTCGACTACCGTGAGTTCGTTTACTGGATGCAGCGTGCTTACGGTGACGAGTATCCTGAAAAAGTGGCTGAAATCTATCCCGATACCAATGCTTGGCGTGATAAATTGGCTTGGCGCGAAGGTTTTGTCGATTTCTATTTCCAGAGCCCCGTTTACGACGACTATCCTGTAGTGGGTGTTTCTTGGGAACAGGCTTCTCAATACTGTATTTGGAGAACCGACCGTGTCAATGAACGTATTTTGGTCGATGCTGGCGTAATCGCTTTGGATCAAACCGAACTTAGAGCCGAAACCGCTTTCAGAACCGACGTATATCTCGCAGGTAGATTTACCGGCGAAACCAAAGAGGGTCTCACCGATTACAACCCCTCTGCAGGTGGCGAAAGCCGTGCTGTTAGACGTACTGACGGTATTTTGGTACCCTATTACAGACTTCCTACTGAAGCAGAATGGGAATTTGCAGCCTTGGGTATGATCGGCAATACCTATGACGAACGTATCATCGAGCACAAAAACTATCCTTGGGCTGGTCAAAGTGTCCGTTCAGCCAATCCTAACTATTATGGACAATTCCTTGCCAACTTCAAGCGCTCCCGCGGCGATGCTATGGGTGTTGCTGGTAGCCTCAACGATGGTTGGGATTACACTGCCCCCGTAAAATGGTATTTCCCCAACGATTATGGCTT
>CALEPD010000012.1 GCA_937910265.1 uncultured Bacteroidales bacterium | reverse complement strand
CGGCTGCAAAACCAAGGTAAGTGAGCAGACTATTTCCGTTGCCCAATCCGATAAGTATCGCCGACCCATAGTAGGCCCACATACCCCCACCCAGTGCAAACAACAGGTATCCGGCCGAAGATATGATGATTCCTGTTCCGGCATTGCCCAGTATATGTCCGTTGCGGAGCGAACGTCCGCCTAACACTCGTGCCAAGATGAGACCTCCCGAAAGTAGCATGAAGTATGTCCCTGTTCCGGTTGTTATCCCGAAGGTCTCCTTGCTGTATATGGCCAGGTAGTTGCTCAGCACACCATAGCAGAATCCGAAGAATATGATATTCACGCCAAGCACCCATCCGCGTAAAAGGAAAAACCTGTCAAGTGAAATCTTGCGTTTGTCTTGCAGCAGTTCGCGTTCGGGGAGTTTTATTGTGGCGTTGACGGCAAAGCCCAAGGTGGCGACAAGGAATGCCAGTATAAACAACAGTTCGAAACTGTGGGTATGCTTGTATATCAGTATTCCGATTGTGGGAGCAATAGCTGTTCCGATATTGTTGCTCAGTCCGTAGTATCCAATGCCTTCAGTCCTTCGACTCGATGGCAGCACGTCTATGGCTACTGTACTGTTGCTTACCGACGATGCTCCGAATGGTCCTCCGTGTATTGTGCGTATCAATGTGAACAACAGTAGGCTGCCGGCCACCAGGTATCCGCCATAGAGTATGGCGTACAAGGCAAGTCCTATCAGCAACACTCGTTTGCGGGGAAAACTGTCGGTGAGATATCCGCTGAAGGGGCGCACTATGAGAGCTGTGATGATATACCCCGAAAGCACCAATCCGATGGTGTCTTTCGAGGCTCCGAAATGTTCGCTCAGATACAATGGTAACAGCGGCATGAGCAGATATGCCGAAAAAGCCATACTGAAATTGGCTATCATAACCTTCCAATAGTTGGCATTCCATAATCTATCCGTAACGGAGCCATTGTTGGATTGATGTTTTGTTGGATTGCTTTTTTTCATTTGACGGTCAGATTGTTTCGATTGCAGTTTTGTTTATATGCCGACATGCAAATGTACAAAAAATATATCAAAAGGAACATCAGTTGCAGAAACCGTGTTGGAGTGGCGTTGCTGTATGTTAGGTTCGATATGAAACTGCGGTTACAAGGGAAGTGTATCAACAATCTCCTTGTAGCCTATCTCATGCAGAAAATCGTAGGCACCTTCAAAACGGTCTAAGTCGTCGGGATGATGGGCGTCGCTTCCCACCAGAACGGGTATCCTTTTGTCGTTCATTTTCTTGATGGTGCTCTGTGCAGGGTAGAAGTCGGTGTGGCGTCCTTTGTACAACCCACGGCTGTTTATCTCGGCGATGCATCCGCATTCTTTAATCAGTTCAACGGTTTCTCCTATCAAATGCTGCACCCATGGCTCTTCGTAGTCGAAATAGCGTCCGCGGTTGTGCATCACAATCTTGTCGAAATGTCCTACAATGGTGGGGCGTTGCGATTCAATCATGGCGTTGGTTTGGTGGAAGAAGGAGGTTACACCTTTCCTGATGTCGCCATGAAACACTCTTTCAAGTCCTTCGTCGTAGGTTTCCTGCTTGCCGCCGTCGATAAACCATAGGTTTCCGGGCTCTTCGGGTCGGTTCACCAAATGCACGCTGCCTATGTGGTAATCCAAACAGCCCGATTCTATCAGCGGCTTGAAATTGTCGAGTATTCCGGGAATATAGTCAATTTCCAAGCCCAACAGTAAGGTTATCCTGTCGGCGTATTCGTTTTGCAGACTTCTAACTTCGTCGCAATACTCCTTGTACCTGTCGGCATTAATGGAAAAATTGTTCTCGAAGGGCACTGGCGCATGGCCGGAAAATCCCAAGTGTGTGAATCCCAGTGCAACGGCACGTTCAACAAAGTCGCGCAACGGCGCCTTTCCGTCACAGTAGTGCGAGTGTGTGTGATAGTTGACTTTAGAATGCATATAAGGCCGAAAGTACAAATCGGTTGTTGCTCACTTCGTCATCCATGAATTCGAGGTAGCGGGCGGCGGTGTACTCCCATTCTACACTGAAACTCAGTCCATGTCCGGCCGCATAGGTTAGGCGTGGCTGTATGCGGTACAGGCTTTCAATGTCATTGCCTCTTCCGTAGAATTTGCCTTCAAGTTCCGTATCGTTGTTCATGGCATAGCCTACAAAGATACCGGGACGCCATTTGCCGGTGGATTTCCCAAAGTCAATCCATGCGGTTGTATAGGTGTAAGGCGAATATTGGTATTGGTCAAGTATTGCGTCGTAGTTCTCAACATATCCACCCATCGAACTGGCTTCGTACAGGTTCGAGTTGAGCAAAGTCTGAGCTTTCAGACTCCATGAACCGAAGTTCACTTTTCCGAATACGGTATAGCTGACATGACTGAAGTTTTGTTCATTGCGCGGTTTGATGGTTAGCATATTGGCCGCCACGCCCAACATGGCGTTTTCGCTTGCATAGCGCATCAGTACATTCATTTCCGGTACCATGCTTCTTTTTATGTATTCTGTCGAAGCTCCTAATGGTCCGTTGCTTTTGTTGTCGAGTTGGAAGGCTGCGGTGGCCATCATCTCGATATTGCCTAAAAAATGGGTGTATCTGACCTGGTTGTAGCGTGCGTAGGGGTGAAAGGGTGCACCCATGCTTAAAGGCATCGTTCCCGGCATTATTTCGTGAATCACCATCGGATGCCAGTATTGTCCCATAAGCAGGTCGCTGTGTTCCCATCGCATGTCTATATAGCCGTGACGCAGTCGCAAATCGTTTATAGTGGCATTCGAGCATCCGGTAAAGTCTGTCTCGATATATCCCTTCATTTTGGCTCCCAATACATCGGGTCCTTGAATGGTAAGCGACAGGCGGGTGGTGATGCTCAGCATGTTCAGTCCGGACACAGCATTGGTGTCGTTGCCCAATTCGTCATATCCTGGAGCCATCGGGTAGAAGGCCATCATGTCCTCTCTGCCCGATACCACTTCACGAGTGTCAACCCATGCCTGCGGGTTGACAAATCCGTGCCAACTGAGTTTCCATCCTTCGCTCTCTTGAGCAACGGCATGTATGGCAATGGCGCAAAATGCCATTGCTGTAATGAGTTTTTTCATTGGTGAATCTGTTTGTGTGGATATTATTTCTTGTTGCCTCCGGCAAGTGCGAGTATCAGTCCAAGTGCCACGCCCAACAGTGCTGCGAACAATACCTGAAGGTTGCCCGGCAGGATGAATGTGATGGTGTGTGCGGGGAACCAGAAGAGGGGAATGGTCTTTTTGAAAACCAGGTTCCACTGTACGTCCCAATTTACCTTAGTGGAGATAATTTCACGCATCTTCAGTGGTTTCAAAAGACCTTTCACGGTACCGCCGTTGTCAAGAATATGTATGTCGGTGCATTTGTGGAAGGTCATCATCACAGGTGCGAAAATGGTGTTCATGGCTACACTGACTGCAAAGGCAATGCCCACTTTAACCCATGTCAGTTCAGGGCTTGCAAAGATGGTTGCCAACGATCCTTTTTCCATGTGTAATGCCGCTTCAAGAAATGCAGGTGTTCCGTTTTTAAACACCATCATCGCCATGGTAATGCACATGCCGAGAAATCCCCATACCATCATACGGGGTACTACGCCGAATCCTTTTTCGTTGTATACGCCCTTGCGTAAACGCAATGCCAACATCTCACCGAAGGTGGCTAATAGGGCAAATTTGAAAAATGCCATAATGAACGGATGGTTGGCTGTCGATTGGTTGAACCATTCGAAGAATCCGGTCGATGGAACGAAAAACGGTGCCAGAATGGCAGCAATGCATACAATGATTATAAAGTCAATTTTCTTCATTTTATTGATGTTCTTTTTGTTATGCAGAATGTGTGTTATGTTAATTTTTTGCAAATATACTACTTTTAATGGGTTATATGTATTGATTTTGTACGATTTTTATCTTTCGGTTCAACATCTCCCTTTCTCAGAGGTGGCTTAAGGCTTATTGAACTCCTCTCAATTTACTGCTTCAAATACGGCTGTAAAAATGGGTACGGTAATGAATTCTTGCAACATACTTTGATTATTTTTCGTAACTTGCACTATCGGAAATAAAGTGTTTTGTTTGTATGTAACCTCTAAAATTTAAATAGCTGATAATAAAATAAATACATATAAATCTCGTT
>CALEPD010000011.1 GCA_937910265.1 uncultured Bacteroidales bacterium | reverse complement strand
ACTTACTTTTCTATGCAAATTACTACATATCAATAATATTTAAATAGATACTCCCTAAAATATATAGTCTAAAAATGAATTTTATGCAAAAAAAAATCTTGGTGTTTTTATTATGAACATGCTACAGATACTTTTACCAAGCAATGTTTAGCCAAGAATGGTAAGTGTTGCAGCTCCTCTAGTCTGTAGTGGTGGGATTGACATTGTGTCTCATTTCATAAAAATATATAAATGTGTGATTATAAATAGGTCGTTTTTATCAAGAAGGTTTGTGTTTAAAAAAAATGTTGTACCTTTGCAAAAAAAATAAACAAAATTGTGCCTCGGGGCAATATTCGATATCTTGAGGCAACGTCAACATTGTACATCTCTATATAATAATAGAATTATAAAATCACAATTAAATCTATAAAATTATGAAAAGATTATCCCTTTTGTTAGTGACGATAGTCAGTGCATGCATTGTTTCGTGTAGTGCTATCGGTTCGGCTACAAGCTCAAACACTGTAGCCACCGCAAGTGGTGCCAGTTGTGGCACAGCAGTTGCTGCCCTTTATAAGAATTACAAAAGTACCGGTAAGATTGACATGACCAACCCGACCAACATTACCAATATTCTTACAGTCGCAACCTGCTATACGCAATTGAAAGAAAATAAGGACAATGCTAGTTATCAAGCAGCATTCTGCAAAGGGCTTGTCAGCACCGGTGGAGGTGTCATTACAACTGCTAATGCAACCAATTTTATGAACACTTTGCTTCAATCATCGGCACTCGCTGGATTGAATAGTGCAAATATTGCCGGCAAAATAGAAACCGTCAACGCTATAATTGCATTGCTCAAGCTATTATAATCCTTGCGGGTTTTTGTTAAAAACGAATAAAAAAAGTATCGTATCTAAAAAAAATTTGTGTAATTGTCAAAATATTAGTATTTTTGCAACTCAAAATTAGATATTAAGAATTATGACTAAAGCAGAAATCGTAACTGAAATTTCCAACAAGACCGGTGTTGAAAAAACCGCTGTTCACCTCATTGTCGAGGAATTAATGGGAACCATTAAAGAAAGTGTTTCTAAAGGTGAGAATGTTTATCTTCGTGGATTCGGTAGCTTTATAGTTAAGCACCGTGCTGAAAAACAGGCTCGTAACATTACTAAAGGCACATTCCTCATTGTTCCTGAACACAACATTCCCAAATTCAAACCTTGCAAATCCTTTGTAAACAAGGTCGCAAATAACGTTAAGTAATTCACTTAATATTTATTGTTGTGAATGCTATTAATAACCCATCAAATTAACTTTGATGGGTTATTTTATAATAACTCTCTCCAAAACAAATAGTCATGGTGCGTAAAATGAACATTGTCCTTAAAAAAGTGTGCGGCTGCGCTTCTCTTCTTGTATTTGCCTTGGCAGCAGCTTGCGCTGATCCGAATGAATCATTGTTGATGCAATATGAAGATGCCATGAGCAAAGGTGAATTTGAGCGTGCCAATGAGATTATACAGCGTATGGATCTCGAAAACACCACTCATGAACAAAATCAACGTATCATCAATGCATCGAAAATCACACCGGAAGATTTGTCGAGTTCAGAAGAATCACCTGAGGCGTTACCCGAAATTGAGTTGCCCGAAGAGTAATCCCCAATAAGGGTTCTTGCCATTGCGATTCAGTGACAAGAAAATAAAAAAGGTATTTCTTAGATTCTTAAGAAATACCTTTTTTATTGTGAGATTGCCCCATATTATGCTTCAGGCATGATCAGCCATAAAATCAGGTAGACAAGTAGTCCGGCACCAGCTAAGATGAAGGCAATCAGGAATATGGCACGCATGAGCAGTGGGTCAATGTCCAAATAGCGGGCAATGCCTGAGCATACGCCACCGAGTTTCTTGTTTGAAGCATCACGGGTAAAACGTTTGTACTGATTTTGCATATGTCAAAATATTTTAGGTTAATATTACATTTATTGTTTTAAACGACAGTTTGAGTGTTTTATTTTAATAACGAGTCATATCAAAATCCGGGGAATTGAATGAAAATGGTGGGCAGTATGAGCAGGAAACCTATGACAATCATGGCCAGTATGAATTTCCATGCCCATTTGAACCATACGCCGTAGGGTATTCGGGCCACTCCAAGACAACCGATAAGCACACCGCTTGTGGGTGTAATCATATTGGTGAATCCGTCTCCGAATTGGAAGGCCAGCACAGTTGTTTGCCGCGACACTTCAATCAAATCGGAAAATTGCGCCATAATGGGCATCGTGAGTGCGGCTTTTGCACTGCCACTTGGCATGATGACATTGAGGAGTGTTTGGAAAATGTACATCACTCCTACCGATGCCACTTCTCCTGTTTGCGCCAACGATTTGGTGAGGCCATACAATATGGTGTCGATGACATGTCCGTCGCGCAAGATAAATATGATACCACTGGCAAGACCGACAACCAATGCGGCAGAGAGTATGTCTTTGCAGCCGGTCAAGAATAGCTTTGACAAATTATCGGCGCTCTGACTGTCGGCTATACCGCTGAATATGCCCATGGCGAGAAACAGTGCCGAAATCTCCATCACATACCATCCGTAGCCGAGTACACCTACAACAAGATGCAGTATGGTGAAAAGAAGTATGTTTAGAATGAAAAAATGTACAGATTTACGCATTGAGATAAATCCCAATATTACAAAAAGTGCTGCAATGATGGGGTAAATGGCCACACTGCCGCTGCTGTTTCCTATCGAAATGGTGGTGGTTGGATACATCCAAGCCACAACAATCATAATAACCGAGAGAAGTGCAAACACCACCCATGCCGAAACAGGTCTGCGGTATTCAACCGGCGAATCAGCCTGTTCTTGATGGCGTTCACGCCAATAGGCATCGAGTTTGTGCACAGGCGATTTTTCAGGATGACGCTTTATCCTGTTTGCATACCAGAGAACAAATGCAATACATATTGCTGTTAGAATTACCCAGCAAAGTATGCGGTACTCCAATCCGCTGAAAATAGGCAAGTCGGCAATTCCCTGTGCGATGCCGATAGTGAATGGATTGAGCATGGCACCGGCAAAGCCTACATGTGCCGCCACATAGCAAATACAGATACCTACAATACTGTCATATCCCATTGATATTGCCAGCGGGACAAATATGACAACAAAAGCAATGGTTTCTTCGCTCATGCCGAATACTGCACCAAAAAGGCTGAACATGATCATGATCAGCGATATGATTATGTTGTCCACGCCGATGCGCTGCAACCATTTATGGCGTTCCAATTTGCGTGCCGACTGCAGGAATGCTGATACTCCGACATCAATGGCTTTGCTGTTGTTCAAGATCCAAAATGCTCCACCTACCATCAAAATGAATATAATGATGTCGGCCTTATCGCAAAAACCGTTGAACAATGATGAGAATATCTGCCATGTTTGCGGCTCACTGTCTACATAATGAAACGAATCGCTTTTAACCACTTCGCGAGTCGAACTGCCTACAGTTACTTCTTCTCGTACAAATTCGCCAGCCGGTACAATCCATGTACAAACGGCAGCAAGCATAATCAAGGAAAAAACAATGGTGAATGTGTGTGGTATTTTCTTGAGCATAACAAGTTAGGTGGTTGACAGAATGCTGGGTAATATATTTAGTGATTTACTTATAAATTGCAAAGATACAATTATTTTGTCAATAATTGAAAATGTCTATTTGCTGATGTCTCTTTTATGTGGAAAACCCGGAAGTGTACCATTAACACTTCCGGGTTTTATATTTGCTTATTTGGAGTAACTTATCGATTCGACATGTGTCAAATGATAATCACCACGCTATTAAAGTGCAAGCGATTCCTTGATTGCTTTCTCTATATCATCGCCTCTGAGTCCACGGGCTACAATGGTGCCTTCGGGGTTTATTAGCAGGATTTCAGGGATACCTTGAACGCCATATTGATTGGTGGCATTGCGGGTGGTGTCGATAAGCTGCGGATATGTGATGCCAAGCTTCTCTACGGCATCTTTGTGTTTGTCGAGTTGATCCCATACATCGAGACCAATCACTTCGAGACCATGTGATTTGTAGGTTTCATAAATACGGATCAGGTTCTCGCTGATTTCATGACGGCAGGGTGCGCACCAACTTGCCCAAAAGTCAACCAACGCCCATTTGCCTTCAATCATGGCAGAGAGTGTGGTTGTTTCGCCAGTGGCAAAGTCGATACCTTGAACGTCGATGTATTTTTTGCCTTTGTCGGTTGCAGCTGCAGCACGCAGTACGTCGACATATTTTGCAACCAAATAATAGTTCGAAACCTCAGGTGCTGCGCCGGAGAGGAGGCTGTCCATTTCGCTCAATGTGGGGTTGATGTGCTGGATTGCGTTTGCAAGAAGATATCCTCCGATGGGTGATTGTTTCTGATTGTCGTAAGCGGTATAGATCATCCCCTTGAGGGCGATGCTGGAGGCATTGTTCAAACTGTCGTTAAGGGCTAATATAACCTCGCGTTCTGCGTCGGTTGCGGCTTCACGGTATTGAGTGTAAAGTTCCATCGATTGTGCGTTAACGCGTTCAACCCATTCGTTGATTGGCATGACAATGTTGTACATTTCGACATTCAATGGGGTGCCTGCGAGCGAATCAGCGCCAAGGTCGAAATAAATTTCACCGGGTTCGATTACACAGTAACCTTCGTTGTAGTGTCCATTGGACCCTGCGTGCGTTTTAATATGCGATATAAAAGGTGCTTCAACAGTGCCGGTGAATACGGCTTTGCCGTCAACAACAGCTACAGAGTCAACAATCTCGTTGGTTCCATCGTTGTAGAGATATGCCAATTGCCCTTCGAAATTAGGATGCTCCATTACAGCGGTGAGTGTGTATTGGTTTTTATTGCCGCAGGCTGCCATCATTAGGGAAGCGGCGGCAATGATCATGATTAATGTGTTTTTTTTCATTTTTATTATTATTACTTTTTATTTCTTAATTAAATGTAGCGATTCTATAACTGAAATGAATCTAATTTATTGTTTATTGCGTTAAATTTCACACTCTAAATGACACGATGCGGGGTGATTTCCACGTTGGCAGTCAAAACATATACATATTGCATCAAAAATTATAATGTACAAAATCAAATTACAGAAGCATCCTTGCAAAAAAAAGTGTATTTTTGCACTATGATTCAAGTAGAAATATGTTGCAACAGTGTGGCGTCGGCCACTAATGCCAAACAGGGAGGTGCCCGACGCATTGAGTTGTGTGCCAATCTCGAAGTTGGCGGGACCACACCGAGTTATGATGACATTTTGTATTGTACCAAGCAGTTGGGACTGCGCACGCATGTACTGATACGGCCGCGTGAGGGCAATTTTGTATACTCCGACGACGAGTTTCAAACCATCTGCCGTGATGTCGAAAAATGCAAAGAATTGGGGGCTGCCGCTGTGGTGGTAGGTTTCTTGACCGAACAGGGTTGTGTCGATGCAGAGCGCACAAAGCACGTAGTGTCGCTTGCCGCACCGATGGAGGTGACTTTCCACCGAGCATTTGATGAACTGACAGATTTTCGTGAAGGACTGGATACCCTTTTGGCATGTGGTTGCCATAGAGTGCTCACTTCCGGTTGTCATCCCACAGTTATGGAGGGAAAGCAAGTGCTAAAGGAATTGGTGGAGCAATCACAAGGCCGTATTGCCATATTGGCCGGTGGCGGAGTCACTCCGCAGAATGCCGCCGCATTGGTTGAATATACACATGTAGGGGAAATCCATGGCTCATGCAAAACCACCCTACCCGATGGCTCGATAGTCACCGATACACAAACAGTAAATCAATTAATTCAAATAACACATACATTATGAGAAAAAAAATCATCTTTTTTTTCCTGTCGGTTATTGCAGGTGTAATGCTGTTCACTTCATGCAGCCGCAATCCGCACTTTATCACCGATAAAGAATACCGCGATGCTGTTCATGCATCTTTCACTTCACGGTCGGCACTTATCGAACAGGCTTTGGGTGACGATTTTACGGCATTCGACACCATGAGCCACATGGAACGCGAGGCTCTCGAATTTCTGTATGCCTATATGCCGTTGAGCGATTTGGCCGATTACGACCTCAATTTTTTTCGCCGTCAAGTAGCCACAGCATTCGAGGCACGCGACAGTATGTCATGGGGCAAGTCTGTGCCTGAGGACATTTTCCGACATTTTGTACTTGTGTACAGAGTGAACAACGAGAATCTCGACACTGCACGCATGTACATCTATCATTTGCTAAAAGAGCGTGTCAACGGCATGACTATGGAAGAGGCTGCTCTCGAAATCAACCATTGGTGCCATGAACATGTGGCATACCGTGCCGCCGACTCACGTACATCATCACCTCTCGCCACCATGCGTACATCGTTGGGTCGTTGCGGCGAGGAATCAACCTTCACGGTTACAGCAATGCGTGCCATGGGCATTCCCGCCCGTCAGTGCTACACCCCCCGCTGGGCACATTGCGACGACAATCATGCTTGGGTCGAAGTGTGGGTTGACGGACAATGGAAATATCTTGGTGCCTGCGAACCCGACCCACGTCTCGACATGGGCTGGTTCTCCATTCCTTCAACACGTTGCATGATGGTTCACACCAAAGCGTTTGGTTTGTACAAGGGTGATGAAGAAGTGGTCGTACAATCGGACCTTTACAGCGAATTGAACCTTTTGGCCAATTATGCACCCACCAAAAATGTGTGCATCACTGTTTACGACATGAACGACCAGCCTGTCCCGGAGGCTTCGGTCAAGTTTAAATTGTACAACTATTCCGAATACTACTCCCTCGCCAACGTAACATGCAACGAAAACGGACAAGCTTGCCTCACCACAGGATTGGGCGACTTGCTCATTTGGGCCACCGATGGAACGCACTACAATTATAAAAAGATTGATGTACGCCAACATGACACCATGTCTATTTGGCTGAGCCGTGAAGGCGACCAAGAGTATGTCGACGAAATGAATATTATCCCCCCCTACCCTG
>CALEPD010000010.1 GCA_937910265.1 uncultured Bacteroidales bacterium | reverse complement strand
GGCATGCAGTTGTCTATGCAGGGCAAAGGTAATGCAGCCCCGCGTGGAGGTGTCCCCGGCGATTTGATTGTGCTTGTCGAAGAGTTGCCGCACGATTTATTCGAGCGCCAAGAAACCAATTTATACTACAATGCGTATATTCCTTTTGCCGATGCCGCTATGGGCGCGTCTCTCGAGGTCCCTACTTTGCATGGCAAGGTAAAGGTTAAAATCGAGCAGGGAACTCCTTCCGGTAAAGTGCTTCGATTAAAAGGCAAAGGATTGCCGTCGTTGCATGGTTATGGCGACAAGGGCGACTTGTTGGTCCAGGTTAATGTATGGATTCCCAAAAGTCTTACCCGTGAGGAAAAGGAAATTTTGGAGAAACTCCGCGACCATCCCAATTTCCAACCTAATCCAACAAAACAAGAACGTGGCTTCTTCGATAAAATGAAGGATTTGTTTAATTGATATTTGCTAATGTGACTGAGGCATTTCTACAATATGTATGGCGATTTCAACTCCTTGCTGGAGACTTGAAAACCACCGATTCCGAGTCGGTACGTGTAGTATGCCCCGGCGATTTTAATACCGATGCAGGCCCCGATTTCTATAATGCGCTATTGTTTATAGGCGATATTAAGTGGGCGGGAACAATCGAGGTTCATGTGAAATCCTCTGATTGGCTCCAGCATGGCCATTCAACCGATAAACAATATCACAATGTCGTGCTGCATGTTGTATACGAACACGACAAGGATGTGGTGTTGCAGGATGGAAGGAAACTTCCAGTTGTTGAATTGAAGGATATTATCCCGGATTCTTTGTGGAATAGCTACGATTCTTTGATAAACCCACCCAAACGCATGCCGATAGCATGTGCCGACTATATCCGGCATATTCCATCGTTCTTTCTGAATTCCTATTGCGACCGTCTTGCTGTCGAGAGGGTCGAACGGAAAACACTTGATGTCAGAAGGGTTTTGGAAAGCACTTGCGGCGATTGGGAATTGACCGCATTCTGGTTCACTGCCCATTATTTCGGAGGAAAGGTTAATGCAATTCCTTTCGAGCAATTGGCTAAATCTATGAATTTGCCATTGTTGGCTCGATGGCGCGACAATCCCCAACGAATCGAGGCTTTGTTGATGGGCCAGGCAGGGTTCTTGGATGCCACTTTCGAAGATGATTATCCCGAAAGCCTTAAGGTGGATTACAATTCACTGAAATCTGGGTTTAATCTTCCGGGCATGGATGCGTCTCAATGGAAATTTTTCCGCATCCGCCCCAACAGTTTCCCCACCATCCGTATCAGTCAGTTCGCTCAGTTGGTTTCAAAAACACCTCATTTATTCTCGTCATTGATCAATGCCGGTAGTGCCGACCAATTGTTCTCAATGCTCGATCTTGATGCATCCGACTACTGGCGCAACCATTACCGTTTCGATGTCAAGTCCACACCATGCCGAAAACATTTAGGCAAAGATTTGGCGTCATCGATAATAATAAATGCATGGGTCCCCATTTTGTTCGAGTACGGCAAGAGTCGTTCAATGCAGCAATACATGGATATGGCCATAGATATATTGTACCACCTCGAGCCTGAGAAAAATAGCATAGTGAAACTTTGGGAGGATTTATCTGTACCAACACCCGACGCCGCGAGGACACAGGCACTTTTGCAATTGTACAACGAATATTGTACCGGCAAAAAGTGCCTCGACTGCCGCATTGGCTATAATTATTTGAAGAATAAGTTATGAGAGCTTTTGAAGTATCATCAATAATAAAGTGCAACGACCAGTATCTTGTCAACGAAAAGGCTTTGGTTACGAAATTACTCACCGACAGTCGCAAGCTGGGCGAAGTGTCGGGTACAATCTTTTTTGCTATACCAACCAAACGTAATACCGGATGTAATTATGTTCAGGCGTTATACAAGAAAGGCGTTCGCAATTTCGTACTGCCTGCTGACAACGACAAGGAAAACTGCTGGTGGATGAGTGAGTTCCGTGAGGCCAATTTCTGGTGGGTGAAAAATGTTGTGCGCGAACTTCAGGCAATGGCGGCATTCCATCGTTCTCAATTCAATATCCCCGTTGTGGGCATTACGGGCAGCAACGGAAAAACCATAGTCAAGGATTGGATAGTCCAACTCATAGCGTCCGACAAACGTGTTGTATCTAGCCCCAAAAGCTACAATTCTCAAATTGGCGTTCCCTTGTCAGTGTGGATGATTGATGAAGCCGACGAGTTGGCTGTGTTCGAAGCCGGCATTTCTGAGGCTGGTGAGATGGAGTCTGTGAAAAATGTTATAAAGCCGACAATAGGTATTTTTACAAACGTAGGCCATTCGCATGACGAGAACTTCCTTTCCCGTTATCATAAGATAACCGAAAAACTGTTGCTGTTCACCCATTGCCAGACATTGATTTATTGCGCCGACCACAACGATATTCACAATGCAATAGCCCAAACTGAAGTGTTCAAGTCAGTGAACAGGTTCACCTGGGGTGCTGCTGATTACAACGATGTTTGTCTTCGATATACCAAGGTCGAGGAATACTCCACATATTTGGGCGTTCATTTCCGAGATAAGGATTTCGAACTTGTAATACCTTTTGTCGACCGTGCCTCGGCCGAGAATGTGATGCATTGTGTCTCTCTGCTGCTCTATCTCGGTTACGACCCCGAGGTTCTGTGCGCCCGTGCAAAAGGGTTGGTCTCGGTTGCAATGCGTATGGAGTTGAACGAAGGCGTCAACAACTCGTTGCTGGTAAACGATGGATATAGCCTCGATATAAACTCTCTTAATATCGCACTCGATTTTGTCCATTACGAAAAGCAACATTCAAAGAAAACACTCATAATGAGCGATTTTTTGCAATCGGGTGTCCCCGAGGCTGATCTATATGCGCAGGTGGCATCATTGATACGGCAACGCAGCATCAGCAAATTCATTGGAATAGGGGAGGCCTTGTGCCGCAATGCGAGCCTGTTTGCCGAATTCGAAACATATTTCTACCCCTCAACCGAGGACTTTCTCTCAACACACCCCTTCTCCAATTTCCAAAATGAGACAATTCTGATCAAAGGGGCGCGTGTCTTTCATTTCGAGGACATCGCAAAACTACTCCAATACAAGTCGCACGAAACAATCATGGAGGTCAATCTCGACGCCATGGTTAAGAATTTGAATTACTATCGCTCTCTTATCAAACCTTCTACCAAACTTATGGCTATGGTCAAGGCCGCCTCTTATGGCGCTGGTACCTTCGAAATTGCCAATGCCTTACAGTATAACAACGTCGACTATTTGACTGTCGCCTACTGTGATGAAGGTGTCGAGTTGAGACGAAACGGAATAACATTGCCAATCATGGTGATGAACCCCGAAAGCGGCAGTTTTGAAGATATCATCAAATACGATTTGGAGCCCGATATCTACAGTTTCAGGATTTTGGATGTTTTTATGGAAAATGTCCGGCTCTTGAGTCAACACCGTAAATCCATCCCGGTGCATATCGAATTTGACACGGGCATGCATCGATTGGGCTTTATGGATAATGATTTGCCCCTGTTGGTCGAAAAACTGAAAAAGTATAATGTCTTGGATGTAAAGTCGGTGTTTTCTCACCTTGCCTGCTCCGATGAGCCAGAAATGGATGCTTTCACCCTTGGGCAGATCGAAAAGTTCAACTTGTTGAGCACTCAGCTTAAACACCACTTGGGGAAATCGGATATCTTGTGCCATATCCTCAACTCAGCGGGCATCATCCGATTCCCTGACCATCAATTTGATATGGTCAGGTTGGGTATTGGCATGTATGGTATATCTTCCCAGCCCGAGGTTCAAGACAAACTGACGCCGGTTAGTCGGCTCAAGACAAAAATATCCCAAATAAAAAACATCCCCGCAGGCGACTCCGTGGGATATGGCCGTCGTTGGGTCGCCAGTCGGCCATCACGCATAGCGATACTCCCTATAGGTTATGCCGATGGACTGACACGTCACTTGGGCGACTGTAACGGAAAAGTGGTGATTGGCGATTCATTGGCCCCAATCATAGGAAGCATCTGTATGGACATGTGTTTTGTCGATGTTACCGATATACAGTGTTCCGAAACCGATGAGGTCGTTATTTTTGGAGATGCCCATTTGCTTCAGCAAATCTCTTCTGCAGCGGGCACCATCCCCTACGAAATACTGACATCTGTCTCGCCTCGCGTTAAGAGAGTCTATTATCAAGAATGAATAATATGTTGTTATGAAAGGAAATGAATTAAAGCCGCATGTCGGTATATTTGGACGACGCAACTATGGTAAAAGTTCCTTGGTGAATTATCTTACGGGACAAAATGTCGCTATCGTTTCGGATATGCCGGGAACAACCACCGATCCCGTGAAGAAAACCATGGAAATAGTGGGCGTTGGCCCTGTCGTCTGGATTGACACCGCTGGAATCGATGACGAAGGCGCTGTAGGGCGACGTCGCATTGAAAAAAGTCTGGAAATGTTGGATAGGGTCGATCTGGCCTTAATCCTTTTCACAAACAATAAGTTCGATGCCGAAGAAGTCTCACTTGTCGAGAGTTGCCGTAAAAAGAACATTCCTTTCATCCTTATATATTCACAGGCTGATAGATTCTCACCCGAACCCGAACTGTTGCAGCATATTGAGCGCGACTTTGAGACAAAGGTGTTTATATTGTCTGTCAAGAATGAGCAACATCGCGAAAGTTTGATAACCGTAATCCGCGAAAACATGCCTGAAGCGGCATATATCCGAAAATCGCTTTTGGGCGATGTCGTCTCCGCCGGTGATACAGTGGTTTTGGTTACTCCGATTGATTCCTCCGCCCCGGAAGGTCGTCTGATTCTTCCTCAGGTTCAGGTTATTCGCGATATTCTTGACAATAATGCCAAGGCTGTGGTTTGTCGCGAATCAGAATTGCAGGCCACTTTAAATGAACTTAAACAACCACCACGTTTGGTTGTCACCGACAGCCAGGTGTTTCCTCTCGTGGCAAATATCGTGCCCGACGAGGTCTTTTTGACAAGTTTTAGCGTAGTTCTCGCACGAGCGAAGGGCCTATTCGAGAGCTATGTTAAAGGCACACCAGCCATTTCAGAGCTTAAGGATGGCGATTCCGTATTATTGATCGAATCCTGCACACATAGTGTTACCTGCGAGGATATCGGAAGAGTGAAGATCCCGAAAATGATTTCGGCATTTACGAACAAGCAATTGGATTTCGAAGTGGTTCCGGGCCTTAATTCCTCAAGCAAACCGATTTCCGATTATGCATTGGTTATTCAATGTGGAGGGTGCGTCGTTACGGCCAAGCAAATAGCATCACGTTTGGCACCCGCGCTCGAAGCCAATGTCCCAGTGTCGAATTATGGACTTGCAATCGCTTATGTGACGGGTATATTCGACCGTTCGATGAAAATATTTCAAAATACCATTAATTAGTATTGATTGAGTATTCCCTTATTATATATAGTGTATGGAACAACCTGATATATCAATTATAGTCGCTATTGCTCAAAATTATGCAATAGGTAAGAATAACGATCTTCTATGGCACATCTCCGACGACCTGAAACGCTTTAAGGCAATAACCTCCTCCCATACCGTAATCATGGGTAGCAAAACCTATATGTCGCTGCCCAGGCGTCCGCTCCCCAACCGCCGTAATATCGTTTTGACAGGCAACCCCGATTTTCAGTGCCAAGGAGCCGAGTTGGCACATTCGGTGCAGCAGGTGCTCGATATGGTTAAAGATGATGGCGAATGCTTTGTCATTGGAGGCGGAACTGTGTACAATCAGTTCCTTCCTCATGCCAATCGTTTGTATGTTACGTTGGTGCATAAAGATTTCGATGCCGATGTCTTTTTCCCCGCCATCAACAACGAGCATTTTATAGTAGAAAAAGAGTCTGAACGCAAGTTCGACCCCTCGTCACAATTGGAATACACATACATCGATTATATTAGAAAATTACAATAAGTAATAGAAATACAATGTGTTATATTGTTTGTTGCAAAAATATATTGTAAAGCAATCAGAAAAACACACTCAAAAAGCGTCCCATATGACAAGTTGGGGCGCTTTTTTTGAATACAGATTCTTCCTACAAAAAATTTTTAGTGCTGAAAAATAGCGGTTTGGATGTTTTTTTGAGAAAAAATGAAAAATAATTTTGCCGGAATGAAAAAACGTCGTATCTTTGCATCCGCTTTCAGGGAAACGAGAGACGTGAGCGGAGTGGTTATGGAAGCGAGAGTACATTGATAATTTGAGACTATGAGATAGCGTGTGTCGAAGGTGTCCCGAGGGATACCGGAGATACAGACGAGTCAAAGGTAAAATAAAGAATTCTTACAATGAAGAGTTTGATCCTGGCTCAGGATGAACGCTAG
>CALEPD010000009.1 GCA_937910265.1 uncultured Bacteroidales bacterium | reverse complement strand
TGCAGACCACAGTGGCTCAAACATAAGCAAAGATTACATTATAGCTGACGGATTGTACAGGATACCCATGATATTTTATCACCCCAACAACAATCGCGCCCACTTCGACAATCGGATCTTCCAGCAAACAGACATCATGCCGACTGTGATAGATTACTTGAACATAAAGGATTCGTCTATTTGTTTCGGAACAAGTATATTCCAAAATCCAGACCATCGGTGGACCATTACCTACGGAAGCGGATTTCACACATTCACTACGACAAAAGGACATTTGTATATAAACAATGAGTACGAACAATACAGACCTATCCATCAATCAGTAAACAGAGCCAATGATTCCTTGTACATGTCACAACAAGGTCGGACCATCATTTCGCAATACAGGAAATATTTAGCCACAAACAACCAAAACCAATAGTATCATGAAAAAAAGAGTGGCATTTATAGTGAATCCTATTTCAGGCATTGGCAAACAACGTAGAATTGAGACTCTGATCAAACGACACCTTGATCATGATATGTTTGATTATACAATAATGTATACCGAATATATCCATCACGGGAAACTGATTGCCCGCAATGCGGCAGACCAAGGATACGACAGTGTTGTTGCTGTTGGTGGCGATGGATCAGTAAATGATGTTGTTTGCGGTATCTACGGGTCAGATTGTGCACTCGGAATCATACCCACCGGCAGTGGGAACGGCCTGGCGAGATGTATGAAAATACCGACAACCCCCAGTTTGGCGTTGCGTTACTTCAATTTATACAACGAAGATATCATCGACACCATTATACTCAACGAGAAACACATTATAACAAGCATTGCAGGAATAGGGTTTGACTCACATATTGCACGACTGATGCATTCGGCAAAAACCCGTGGACTTCCGGCTTATATAAACTTAATACTTAAAGAGTACAACACCTATCCGAATCACGACTATCGGCTACTCCTCAACGGGAAAGAGATCATCCGCAATGCATGGTTTATAACCTTTGCCAACTCCAACCAATTCGGTTTCAATTTTGCAGTAGCGCCCCAAGCCCGCCTAAATGACGGACTTATCGACATCAGCATAGTTGACAAGATCCCTCTGGAACATATACCCATAACCAGTCCATTGGTGTATATGAACCACTTTGAACTCAGCCAACATGTCGAAATGGTCAAGACCAGTGAATTGATAGTTTACAACAACATCAACCAATGGGTAAACATTGACGGAGAAGGAGAACAGATTGGAGAAGAGCTACAGTTTGTAAATCATAAGAAAACTCTGAAAGTGATTACAGCCCCTTCTTTCAAAGAAACCATCAAAAAAATTGTATCAAAATAATCGAGATATGAAAAAAATATCATTTATCCTATTCTCAGCACTTATCCTAAGCTGCACCATGTCGTGCAAATCACTCAAAGATTTCATCAATCAAGATGTCGAAGAAGAGGACTTCATCATTGGTGAACTTTATGCCGACGAATATGTGGAAGAGAAGCCATTTGTCCCGTCCAAACCCTTGCCCACAGGAGCCACAAACAAAATGGGTATTGTGCCCGGACCAAATGACAACAAGAAATTATACGAAGCCATAGAAAGCTGGTACGGCACTCCCTATCAATATGGAGGATGCTCAAAAAGCGGCGTTGACTGTTCTTGTTTTGTTGGCAATATCTATAAAACAGTATACGGAATCACACTTAAACGAACTGCCCGCGACATGCAGGCATCAAGCACACCTGTTTCAAAATCGAAACTTCGCGAAGGTGATATGGTATTTTTCACCAACAGCAACGGAAAAGTATCACATGTAGGAATATACCTAAGAGACGACATGTTTGCCCATGCATCCACATCACGGGGTGTAATGATAAGCCGTTTAACCGACACCTATTGGGCAAAAAGTTTCTATAAAGGCGGTCGTGCAAAATAACCTAAAACACGGAGAACATGAAAAAAGGAAAAAACAGAGTAGGAGTTATCTACTCGACCAACCCTGACTACCAATACGAGACAACTGATTCCGACGATATTATAGAAACCCCACCTCCATCAAAACAAAAATTAGTAGTCCGTATTGACCGTCATGCAAGAGGCGGAAAACAAGTAACCCTTGTACAAGGATTTGTCGGGACTCCTGAAGATTTATCGGAACTATCGAAGATGATTAAAAACAAATGCGGTGTGGGCGGAAGTGCAAAAGATGGCGAGATAATTATTCAGGGCGATTTCAGAGAAAAGGTTATAGCCATACTTGAAGAAAAGGGATACAATGCCAAACGAGGTAATTAAGCAACCATTATAAATACGGAAACAGCTGGCTTTGGCCAGCTGTTTCCGTATCAATAGTTACAATAATTAAAGTACCATTTCTTGAATCCACACTTTAATCAACCCACCTTCAGCAAGGATGGATCTGACAGGTTGTCCTATCGTTACTCTTTATCCTTCACAACATAAACGTCTTCATTATTCGCTTTCATATAGTATTGTTCACGACCATATTCTTCGATAGCCTCAATATTATTTGAAAGCCGCAGGATATTAACACTATCCTGATGAATTTCAGCTCTCAGCGATTCTTCCTGCTCCTCCAGTTCTTTCACTTCGGAACGCGCTTTGCCGACAATACGCAAGTTGTTTTCAGAAAGGAAAAACACATAAATCACAAAGATAAGTGTAGCTATGACATACTTATTCTTTAAAATGGCCCATATTTTATTATCACGCTTTATCATAATGCACTATTATTTAACACGCAGCCTTTGACCTTCACGAATTCTATCAGACTTCAAATTATTACGTTTTTTCAACGCGCTAACTGTGGTACCGAATTTTACGGCAATTTTTGACAATGAATCTCCACGTCTAACGGTATAGTATTTTGCGCCAGAGCTTGACGAACTTGTCTGCGCTGCCTTAACCACTATAGGCTTGCGGGTCAAAGAGTCGCTGGTGTATTTATAAATCGAGTCTTGATACAAAATCATAGTTTGGATTTTGTTGTTGGGCAGGCAGATTGAATACTTACCTGTTGATCCCGGGATGTAATCAGTACGGTACTGAGGATTAAGTTCACGTATTGCCTGCACATCAATCCCTACAAACTTACTAACAAAGTCGAACATTACATTTTGGTCAACATGAATTGTGTCGGTATGCAATGGCATTGCCATTTTTTGAGGGTGCAATCCATGATCTGAAGCCACAGGCAAAGTGGCCTCCATCGGGGTAATGCCGTGCTGACAATAATAGGACATGATGTAATTGGCCGCAATGAAAGCCGGGACATATCCACGGGTTTCTTTGGGAAGGTAGGGATAAATCTGCCAAAAACCACGTTTGCCACCAGAACGGGCAATTGCCTTATTCACATTACCTGGCCCACAATTGTATGCAGCAATGGCCAATTGCCAATCACCAAAAACCTTGTACAAATCTTTAAGGTAACGTGCAGCAGCAACGGTGGACTTGTATGGGTCGCGTCTTTCGTCGACTATTGAGTTGACCTCCAATCCATAGTTTTTTCCTGTATAGTACATGAATTGCCACAAACCAGCGGCACCTACACGCGAAGTGGCCATGGGATTCATTGCCGACTCAACAATACTTAGGTATTTTAATTCTTCAGGTATTCCATAACGATGCAATACCTCCTCGAACATGGGGAAATAATAATCGGAAAGAGTTAGCATGACATCCAATCTATTGGACATTCTCTTAAGGTAGAGATTAATATGGGCTCTAACCTCTTTATTATAATTCATTGGGAAAACAGTACGCATGGAACGAAGGCGGTTGATAAACACCGAATCGGGAATGGTCTCAAAGGAAACGTCAGACTCCTGTTCGACTTGTCTGTTGTTCTTTTGCATATATTTTCTCATGTAATATGAATTCAATAAACTGTCATAGCCTTGGCAATAGCGGCCCACCATTGCCTCTACCTCGCTTGTCTCATGATTAACATCATGCTGCTGAGCATGAAGAGACATTGATACAGAAAATATCGTAACGACAAGTAGTAATTTTGCAATTTTCATCATAAAAAACTTAACGACAAACGCGCCACAATATTATAGCTGCAGTATACAAATTCAACGTTTTTAAAATTTACTTTTTTAGTATTAACATATTGAAATTCGGGCGACAAACATTATGGATTCAATCACACATATCTATAAAACAACCAAATACACTAACAAGGCCATAATCCATCCAGTGTTGACGTCACCCTCATTGCAGAGTAAAGGGCATGGAACTTTTTAACGCTTTCTGTTTTGTCGTGCGCAAATGGCGGTATCTCAACCCTACCGCACCTCATGCATCCCACTTCATCACAATCGTAAAATCGATAAACCATCTTCTCGGAGCCCTCCACTCTCTGCCAAAACCGACAACGAATCAACACCAAAATCATCAAAACCTACACACAGCCATCAAATTCTATTTTAATTAGTTGCTAACAACTGCAACGCAAACAACAATGTAGATTACAACAAATTACACAATTATCAAGATGAAAGAATCTCACAAACAGCAACAAACATAAAATACAATACAAAAAAAAATATTATCTTTGTAATAATTGAACTAATTAACCACAAAATATAAATTATTATGGCACTGACAATTACAGAACAAAATTTTGATGAATTATTAAATGGAGACCTTCCTTTAATGATTGATTTTGGCGCAACATGGTGTGGCCCTTGCAAATCGCTTGCCCCTATAGTTGACGAAATTGCTGCAGAATATGAGGGAAAAGCCCATGTAGGTAAAGCCGACGTAGAAGAATGTCCAAACATTGCAGCCCGTTTCCGTATCCGCAATGTTCCTACCGTTGTGTTTTTCAAAAATGGTGAAATCAAAGACAAAAGTGTCGGTTTGACAAAAAAAGCGACCCTTACCGAGAAGCTGGACGCCCTGATGTAACCGATGCAAGAATATCTTGAAAGATATAAATCGTTAGAATTTTTCGCAAAACAAATTGTCGAAGGATACATTACCGGACTCCACAAGAGTCCCTTTCATGGTTTTTCTGTTGAGTTTGCCGAGCACAGACAATACAACACAGGAGAACCCACCCGAAATATAGACTGGAAGCTGTACATGCGTACAGACCGTTTATACACAAAACGCTACGAAGAGGAGACAAATCTGAGATGTCAGATAGTCATCGACCATAGCAGCTCTATGGATTATCCCCATGAGGGAAGAGGCAATTGGAACAACCCAAACAAACTGACATTCTCAGTCTATGCCGCGGCAGTTTTGTCGGAATTATTATTACGCCAACGCGATGCGTTCGGACTAACATTACTTGGAGACTCCATTGACATGATGACTGAGACCCGCAGCAGTGGGTCTCATTATCGATATATCATGCAACTTCTCCAACAAGAGTTGGACCGTGAGGCGACACCCAAAACGCCGGTCCGTGCCAGCAATCTTGCCGACAACATACATATATTGGCAGAAAAAATACATAAACGTTCGCTGGTAGTCATCTTCACCGATGCTTTGGTAAAAGAAAACGATTGGAGCCCCTTATTGGATTCGCTACGACATTTGAGGCATTGCAAGCATGAAGTCATTTTATTCCACACACTGCAAAAAGAGACAGAAATCGACTTTCAATTTGCCAATCGTCCATATGAATTCATAGACCTCGAAAGCCGCAAACATATTAAGGTTCAGCCTTCTCAGATAATAGAGTCCTATCGACAAAACATACAACAAAAGATAGACGACATCAAACAGCATGCCATGATGTTCCGCATAGAATGTATACCCGCTTATACCGACCAAGGGTTTGACCACATCATGCTGCCATTCTTGCTTAAACGGACCAAACATCACTGATAAAAGCGACTATCGAGAATAATGTTGACCGCATCGAACACATTATTACGAAAATTTAAAAAAAATTAGTATCTTTGCAGTCTATTTAAAAGCATTAAAAATAAAACAAGAATACAAATCAATTTAAGAACAACATAAAATTTTATGAGCGAAAAGAAATATACCTTGGTAATCAACCCTGGTGCTACATCGACAAAAGCCGCCATATACGAAGGCGAAAATGAAGTATTCACAGAGAACCTCTCCCACCCCATCGAGGAAATTCAAATGTTCAAAGAAGTTGCTGATCAATTCGATTATCGCAAAGGAGCGATTCTCGAAATGCTCAAGAAGCACGACATTCCCACCGACAGTATAGCAATTGTGATGGGTCGTGGTGGCCTCACCCGTCCATGCGAGAGCGGCACCTATCGTGTTAACGATCTTATGAAAAAGGAATGCCACGCTGGCATCCAGGGAAAACACGCCTGCAATCTTGGATCGTTGATTAGCGATTCAATTGCCAAAGAAATTGGCCTTGAATGTGCATACGTTGCCGACCCCGGCATTGTTGACGAACGTCCAATGCACGCAAAAATCACCGGACACCCCGAATTTGACCTCAATCCTGAGCACGAAGGTGTAATTTGGCATTGCTTGAACCAGAAAATGACTGCTAAACTGTATGCCCGTGAAGTTGGTAAAAAATACGAAGACCTGAATATGATTATCGCCCACATGGGTGGTGGTGTCAGTGTAGGTATCCATGAGCACGGTCGCGTTGTAGAGGTTAACCGCGCACTTTGCGGTCTCGGCCCCTTCTCTCCCACCCGTTCCGGTTCCATCAACGCCAGCAAACTCATTGAAGTATGCTTCAGTGGTAAATATGACATGGCAAAAGTTAAGAAGATGGTTACTGCAGAAGGCGGATTTGTTGCTTACTTGGGAACCAACGATGCTTATGAGGTAGAAAAAAGAGCACTCGCCGGAGATGAAAAATGCCAATTGTTGGTAAATGCATTCTGTTATCAAATCGCACTGGAAATCAGCCGTCTCGCATCTGTTGTCAAGGGTAAGGTTGATGCCATCATCCTCACCGGTGGTATTTCATACAGCAAGCCATGGATGGCTCAAATCGAAGAATATGTCAGCTGGATTGCTCCAGTGAAGATCTTCAAAGGAGAAAATGAAATGAAGGCGCTTGCCATCTGCGGAAAAGAAGTCCTCGATGGTGTTGCTCCTAAAGAATATGTATAGTTATGAAAAAACTGCTGATTACAATCACTTTGGTCACCGTTGCATTTGCATCGACTTTATCGGCTCAGGATATTAAAATAAAAAAGGGCAAAGTCACCATGACAGAAGCCCAATACGAAGAGCTTAAGAAACAAGCCGAGGCAAACAAACAAGCAACTGCCAAAATAAACGAGCTTGAGAAGGATTTATCCATACTCAAAAAGCAAACTCAAATGCCGCCCATGACAAATTACATAGATTCGGCCTCGTATGCCATCGGCCGTGATTTGTTCATGAGCTGGAACATGCAACAATTGGGACTCAACCATAAAATTGTAGCACAATCGATACTTGACTGTGATGCTGGGAAAAACAAATGGACCGACCAGATTGCGCAACCCATTCTATCCCGTTTCCAATCAGAATTCGAAAAACGCCAAAAAGCCCAAGTTGAACAGAACATCATCGAAGGCAAACAATTTCTGGTTGAGAATGCCATGAGTAAATCGGTTTATACAACCGAATCCGGCTTGCAGTACCGTATACGCGAAAAAGGCACAGGTCCGAAACCATCACTTAATGCTGGTTCGAAAAAGGGTGCCGACGTTGTAAAAGTACACTACACCGGCAAATTACTCAACGGAAAAGTTTTTGACAGCAGTGTAGAAAGAGGAGCCCCACTGGAATTCCCCATTGATAGAGTTATTGCAGGATGGACTGAAGCACTTCAGTTAATGCCCGTTGGTTCAAAATGGACATTATACATTCCCTATAACCTTGCCTATGGCGAACAATCCACAGGAGAAATACCAGGAGGCTCAACCCTTATTTTCGATGTCGAACTACTTGAAATCATAAAGAAGTAAGTTTCTCCCGAAAACTATACACATGAACACTTTCGGAAATAGTTTTCGAATAACCACCTTCGGCGAGTCCCACGGGATCGCCGAAGGTGCTGTTATTGATGGATGCCCATCGGGAATAGCGGTAGACTTTGACCTGATAGACAGCGACCTTGCCCGCCGCAAAGGTCCCCGCAATGAACCTGACAAAATAGAATGGCTATCCGGCCTGCTTGACGGCATTACCACCGGAACACCTTTGGCATTTATCATCCGCAACAACGATGCCCGCCCACAGGACTACGACATGTTGAAAGAGCGCTACCGCGCAGGACATGCCGACTATACCTATCAACAACGGTACAGCATTCGAGACCACAGGGGTGGCGGCCGAAGTTCGGCAAGAGAGACCGTGGTACGAGTGGTAGCCGGGTCGATAGCGAAACAGATACTTACAGCACAAGGCATCACATTTTATTCCGAACCGACACCCAATGACCCGTCCTGCAACACGGGTGGTATTGTAAGATGTTGTATCAACGGTGTAAAAGCCGGTATAGGAACCCCTCTATTCGGAAAAGCAAACGCACTGTTGGCCGCCGCGATGATGAGCATACCATCAGCTATTGGATTTGAAATGGGTGCCGGATTTGCAGCATGCCACATGACAGGTGAAGAATATGCTGACCAATGGAACTCTGACTTCACAACCAAATCAAACCATTGCGGCGGCATACAGGGTGGAATAACCAACGGCATGCCCATTGAATTCAAGGTGGCATTCCATCCCATTGTAACCATACCTGAGGGCACACAGACCATCACTCCCGAAGGTACTATAGAGATGATTAAAACAGGCGGACGACATGACCACTGTCATGTACCGCGTACTGCAGTCATTGTAGAATGCATGGCGGCAATAACATTATTAGACCTTATCTTGTCACAACAGAATATCCTGGAATAATACAGATTATGAAAAAGACACAGTTCACGCTGATCGTTTCGGCATTATTGATTCTTGCGAGTGCATGCAACAAGAACGATTTCACCATTATGGGAACACTTGAAAACGGAGCGGACAAGACCATCTATCTTGAAGAGCTCACACCGGAAGGGCCCCTATTCATAGACTCGATAAAGCTCGACAAACGGGGCAATTTCAAATACAAATACAAAATGCCCTATCCGAGTTTATACAATCTACATGTAGCCAGCAATGATTACGCTGTTCTGCGTCCCAGCAACGGAGAAACAATAAATGTATCGGGAGATTACGAGCAATTGGCAATGAGCTACACTGTGACAGGGTCGCCCGAATCGATATTACTCTGGCAGTTACAGGATTACACAAACAAAGGCGTCAATCAACTGTACGAATTGATACAACAGGAAAACGCCGTAAAAGCTCAACTTGAGACTGGAGAGATAAGCGAATCGGAATACAAGTCGATACACAAGACACACGACTCGATGTATCTTGAATACTACCACCAGCAACAGGACTACATAGCCCATTTTATTGAAGAGAACTTGGGATCACTCACTACACTCATTGCCCTATACAAGCCGTTCAACAATCACACCCTTATAGACCCCAGTGTGAATTTTGACTACTATGAGTCGGTATTGATAGGCCTTCAGGAACAGATGCCCGACAACCCCCATACGATTCACTTCAAAAACAGCGTTGAACAGTTGCGTTTCAAATATGGACAATAAACTGTATTTCATAACTGACGCACATCTTGGAAGCGGCCC
>CALEPD010000008.1 GCA_937910265.1 uncultured Bacteroidales bacterium | reverse complement strand
ACGAGATTTATATGTATTTATTTTATTATCAGCTATTTAAATTTTAGAGGTTACCTATAAACATTTAGCACAAAAACATATAGCAAATTTAAAAAAAACAATCCGGAAGCAGCCTACACAAAAGTATAAATATAACACACACAGGTATTTTTCTACATTTTTGTGTAGTTTTTTACGTATCTTTGCAATACGAAACAAAGAACCAAAACAAATGAATGTTACAACAGAAATTGGCAGTTTGAGAACATCATCGAGCGAAAAGGATTATTATATCGAAATAGCCAATGCTTTTGCCTCACTGTCATATCAAGGTGTATATATTGTGGATTTATCCACCGGAAATTTCACGTTTTTGTCTGACCACCCTCTTTTGCGGTGCGGCTTGAAAGAAAAGGAAATACTAAAGATAGGTCCTGAATATTTCTCACCACTGCTCCCGACCGAAGAAAGGGTATTTTTAAAAAACATTAATTCGCTAATTGCTTCGGGCTATAAGAATATACCTTTAGAATACAGGAAACAATTGATTTTTTTTATTAATTTTCATATCATCATTGGGAAACGACCAACAATGGTGTGTCACAAACTTCGACTTATAGATTTTGACGAAAACGGAAATCCACGACAAATGATTGGAATCGTATCGCCTTCGGTGCATTGTAAAGGCCCTATAATTCTAGTCAAAATCTCTGGAACGAGCCATGCATACCATTATTTACACGAAAGCAACTCATGGAAACCATATGATTTCATATCCTTTTCAGATGAAGAAAAAGAGATGCTCCGGTTGACCATACAAGGCCATACAATAAAGGAAATAGCCTCTCTCATGTGCAAATCAACAGAAACAATTAAGTATTACCGTCGTCAAATATTCTCAAAACTGAATGTAAAAAACATCGCCGAAGCCATATCCTTCGCGACCCATTACTGTATGATATAGTGCCACAATATGACTGCACCCACAGCCATATCAGCATGAGACGAGGTATTCATAAAGACATGACGCCATCAAATGTAAACAGAACAACTATCAGTAATTCATTTCCGCAACATTCCCACACGCATCTTCTGCCACAACCCTTAACGGAGTACCGGAAACATATGAAACCCCTTCCCTCTTATAATTTACAGACAACATTGCGGTTTTGCCATCATATTCAGCCAAAACCCATTTGTTATTGATATACACACTATAATTCTGCAATCCCGACAGATTATCTGTCACTTTAAATGCCAGAATTCCTACCGGATTTTTTGCCCTGCGTGTAATCTTAGGGGGTTCATTGTCTCTGGCAATGGCAAAGTTTCCAAACGACCTGGTTTTTGCCACCAGCCAATCACCGTCACGTTTGGTAGGACATGCAGAAACCTTATTGCCGTCAATCTGCACCACCACCAGTTCGTGTCTGTTTTCCTGAGGAAGTGTCGAACCATCGTGAAGGCGGATAGTACACGTCTTATGTGGAGGCAGCTGCTGGCGGGTAGTATTGAACATATAAATAGGAGAATAATAGCGGTTGTCTGCATTCACTTTGAACGAGACGATATCGTTGCAATACAAAGAGAATGCAGGAATAGTAATCTGAAAACCATTTTCCTTGAATTCAAAATCCTTACTATAGTCGGCAAAGGTTTCCTTATCGAGGTCCTTGTCAATATACTTTGGGCCCTCCTCGGCATAAGTGGCAATAACTGTAAACGTACGCGAGGAGCAGTTACCCTTGAAATCGTATACTTTGTATTCCAATTTGTGAGTACCTTGGAGGTTGAGCATACCGTTGCCACGGTTGCGGTCGAGCGAAAAATCGGTATGATTGCCTTCAAGCTTGCGTGTAATGATATAGTATTCGCGTGTTTGGTCGTAGAGCGGGTAATCGATAATGGAATTCATGACCCTGGTCTCGTCGAATCGGAACGAGGGCACGCGGTAGCGCCAATAAGGCTCACCATCAAGATACAGTTCTATGCGGTCAACTCCATTCTTGCCTGTTGACGATTCCGACACATCAGTTGCATAGATGCCCAAATAAAATGGACCATGCGTCCAAACGGTGTCACGTTGCAATTTGAACACATCCCTACTGCCGTTGACAGTCGACTGCTCGGAACCCGGATAAATGCGGATGCCACGGATATTCGGTTTGATATTGTCGGTAAACGGAAGTCCGAAATAGAACGGGTTGATGGTCTGGTCGTTTTCAGCATAGCGTATTTCGTAATGCAAGTGGGGACCACCTGACGAACCGGTATTACCCGAAAGGGCAATCTGCTCACCTTTCTTTACGGGTATGAGGTTTGCAGGAAGCGTGGTGTCGATGGCAAACGACCTGATGGAATACTGGCAATTGCGTACCCACTTGGCAACCGGACCACAGAAATCGTGCAGATGCATGTAAACCGTCTTGTAGCCGTTGGGGTGGGTAACATATAACACCTTGCCACCGCCCCATGGTGAAATGGCCACACGCGACACGTAGCCATCGGCCGTAGCATACACAGCACTGCCCACCTTGCCACCGGTGCGCAAATCCACACCACTGTGGAAATGGTTGCGGCGTATCTCAGCAAAAGTACCCGACAAAGATACGGCATGCTTCATAGGCGGAGCAAAATAATCGGTTGGGAAATCTTGGGCAGAAACAGTGTGAAATGTCAAGAAAAACAAAAAAACAATAAGCGATCTTTTAAGGATCATAACCTAATGGTTGGTATTAGTTAGTAGTTTTATCTCAAAATCAAATATGCACACCTATGATATTATCTCACTTGCATTATAATAACCAGCACTTTACAACAAATCACCCATGTGCAAAACTATAATACAAAGTAATTGAAAAATCTTGACATTTGCAAGCAGTATACCTTGAATGAAACTAATGCTCACATCCTGTCGGCAGAGAGTTTCAATACAAGCCTCTTTACTAACATGGGGACGGCAACTCCATCAGTTCGCGGGCTGTTTGAATGGCAGAGGGTGTAGGGGGGTCGGAAGAAAGCATGACCGCAATTTCGGTTACCCTTTCCTGAACATCGAGCGATTTGATGAGCGACACCGTACGGGCCCCTTCGGCATCGTCGGCAAGATGCTTGAACACCTTGAAATGGGAATCGGCACGTGCTGCAATTTGAGGCAAGTGGGTGATGGCCAGAACCTGCATATGCTGCGACATGCGTTGCATGATTGATGCTACAGCCATTGAAATATCGCCGGAAACACCTGTGTCGATTTCGTCGAAGATGATGGTCGGCAACAATGACGACTGCGAAATCATCGATTTAATAGCAAGCATGAGCCGCGACATTTCACCTCCGGAGGCAGCCTTACCCAAAGGACGCATCTGACCACCCTTGTTGGCATTGAAAAACAGCTCCACCCTATCGCTGCCCATGGTTCCGTATTTGCCGGCTTCTGTTACCTGAAATTGCAGTTGGGCGTGGGTCATACCCAGCAACGACAATGTTGGCAACACCTGCTTCGGAAACAATTCGGCAGCCTGGCGACGCTTGGTCGAAAGAGCCTGCGCTGCGTCTTGAAGTTTGCAGAAAGCACTATCGACAGCCTCCATGGTTTGAGCAATACGGTTTTCGAGTGAATCGATGCCAAGCAACCTCGATTCGATATCGTTGGTTATTTCAATCAACTGGGAAACAGTGGAAACAGCATGTTTCTTTTGCAAACGGTAAATTGTGTCAAGTCGGTCGGAAACATCTTGCAACCGTTGTGGCGAAAAGGAAAGATTGTCGTTGAGTGCCGTCATTTCGGCAAAAATATCTTTCAACTCTATCAACGCAGAATCGAGTCGCGAATGGAACGATTGGATGTCTTGATGATAATGAGATATGCGTGAAAGTTGTGTACGCGCGCCATTGAGACGGGATATTGCAGAATCGTCAGACTCGTCACACGAATCGGTTACCACGCTAATAATCTGTTTGATGTTTTCGGTATTGGAAAGAAGTTGTAGTTCCTGTTCCAATTCCTCCTGCTCACCATCAACAAGCTGCGCCTGATGCAACTCATCAAACTGAAATTGAAGATAATCACGTTCACGACGACATTGAGCCTCTTCGGTAGTCATTTGTTCAAGTTGCCGTTTAAGGTCGGTATATTGTTTAAAGACAGTTTGGTAAGCATTTAGTTCGGAAACATCGTCAGCCAATATGTCAAGCAAACCCATCTGAAAACGACTGTTGGCGAGAGTAAGAGTTTCATGCTGAGAATGAATATCCACCAATCGACTTCCCAACTCCTTCATGAGTTGAAGAGGAGCTGGAGTGTCGTTGACAAAGGCGCGCGTTTTCCCGGTGGGCAATATTTCACGGCGAAGCAGCAGTATGTCGTCATAGTCAAGATCGTTTTCAGCAAAAAGTTGCTGCAAACCCAAATGACCTATCTTGAATTGAGCCTCGATGACCGACTTGACCTGTTTATCGAAAAGAACCTGGGTATCGGCACGCTGGCCAAGCAGGGTACTTAAAGCACCCAAAATGATAGACTTTCCGGCTCCGGTTTCGCCTGTGATGGTTATGAAACCCGAATCGAAGTCTATATCAGAGGCCTTAATCAAGGCATAATTTTCAATATGCAGATGGATTAACATACACTGTTGTTTAACGTGGATTCAACAAACTCAACGTTTATATTATATTTGAATGAAGACAAACACCTTAATCGAGCATGGGGGCAATACGCCTGAGAGCAGCCACAAATGTATCGATTTCTTCAGGAGTGTTATAGACCGCAAACGACGCTCGTACCGTGCCAGGGATGCCATAGCGATCCATAATAGGCTGGGTACAATGATGCCCTGTACGCACTGCCACACCCAATTTGTCGAGCAAGGTACCCACGTCGTAGGGATGGGAGTTGCCTATGAGGAACGAGATGACTGACGATTTATGCGGGGCTTGTCCGATGAAACGGATGGCAGGAATCTGCTGCATCAATCCGGCGGCATAGTTGGTAAGGTCTGACTCAATTTGAGCAATTCGGTCGACACCTATTTCAAGCATGAAATCGATGGCGGCGCCCAAACCCAGCACATCGCCCACCGAAGGCGTGCCAGCCTCGAATTTGAAAGGAAGCTCGTTGTAGGTGGTTTCTTCGAAACTTACATCCTTAATCATTTCGCCTCCGCCTTGATAGGGCGGCAATTTGTTAAGCCATTCCTCTTTACCATACATAATACCCACACCCATTGGGGCATACATCTTGTGTCCGCTGAAGCAATAGAAATCGGCATCAAGCTGCTGTACATCGATTGACATATGGGGCACACTTTGTGCGCCATCGATTAAAACAGGCACTTGACGGGCATGGGCTATTGATATAATTTCACTGACGGGATTGATGGTTCCCAAAGTATTGGACACATGGTTGACTGCCACCAGTTTGGTATATGGAGTGAACAATGCCTTGTATGCCTCGATATCGAGAACGCCTTGATCGCTGAAAGGTATTACCTTGAGGGTTGCTCCCTGACGCTTGCAGGCCATCTGCCACGGCACTATATTGGAGTGATGCTCCATACCGGAAACAATCACCTCGTCGCCTTGACCAAGAAACTGTGAGCCGAAGGACGACGCCACAAGGTTGATGCTTTCGGTGGTACCCCGAGTGAAAACAATTTCATGTGAATAGCGGGCATTGATGAAGCGCTGCACCTTGCGACGCACCATTTCGTACGACTCGGTCGCCTGCGCAGCCAGATAATGGGCACCACGGTGGATGTTGCTGTTCAAGGTGAGGTAATAACTATTCAATGCCTCTATCACACACTGCGGTTTCTGCGTGGTGGCAGCGTTGTCGAGATAGATTAGCGGACGTCCATAAACTTGGGTGTCCAATATGGAGAATTGTTTGCGTATACTCATTTTCTTATAACCTAAACGTGTGCGCACATTGGCGTCCACAGATCTTACTAACCATTACGATGGATTCGTCAAAATATTTTATGTCTGATGAATGGCAATTGTATAGTACTCATGCCTTCGCAACAGAAGTTTCAAATACCTGAAAAACCAACTTAAAGAACCATCTTGCTTTTGTATTGAACATAAAACACTACCAATAACACTACAAGCAGCAGCAGGAATACATAAAAAGCCCAACTGCAACCCACCTTGGGCAGCGGCCTGTCCTTGCGGTTGAAAGGCATCAATGGAGAGCTTGCCCTTTCGTGTTGCGGAGCTACTTCCGGTTGTTGTTTTTCAATTTCTTCCATACCAACTTTGCAATTATAAACAATACACCTGCCGCCAACAATGCCAACAAAATAACACTAAGCTGATGGCTATAGCGAGCTATTATTTCGGGATCAGCAGCCTTGTAAGCAATCCATCCAAATAGAGCGAGAATGCAATTCCATGCCCCTGCACCTATAGCCGTAAACAGCGCAAAAGTTCCAATATTCATCTTGGAAAGGCCTGCGGGAATAGATATAAGCTGACGGATGCCGGGAATAAGGCGGCCTATGAGAGTTGTGGCAATACCGTGTTTATTGAAAAAATCTTCGGCACGCTGCATCTTCTCACCACTCAATCCGCACAAACGTCCCAATTTGCTATCGACAAACCTATAAATGACAGGACGTCCCAAAAGAAAAGAAAGATAGTAGTTGATAAAAGCGCCGATGACGGCACCTGCCGTACCCACAACAATTATCAACCAAACAACCATATTGCCTTCAGTCTCAGGGTTGCAAGCCACATAAACCGCCGGAGGGATAACCACCTCGGAGGGGAAGGGGATGAACGAACTTTCAATAACCATGAGCAGCCCTACCGCGGTATAGTTCATATTGCGGTCATACCACTGCAGCGCCTTTGCCACAAAACCAGTGTTTTCGCCCTCTGATGTTGCCACTTGCTCGGCAATATGCCCTGACTGCTGCTCAGAAACAGGAGAAGTGATCGCCATGGCCGACATCGCTAAAAATGAAAACACCAATATCACAATACTTTTTCTCATCATCTTTCTTTTATTTTTATTTACATAAACATTTCATCGTTAGTCACAAAAATCGTCGGAGCTGAGTATTTCGACAATTTCGAGGTCATCCTTCATAGCAGGAGACATGTCAAAGAGTTCATCGACACTGAAACCCGGGTCACTTTTGCATGCCCGGAGTATGTTGAAAAGCATGTTGCGACGTCCTGTATCGAAATAACATTTAGCCAGTTTAAGATTATACGGCAATGGGGTGTCGGTATTGAGCAATGTAAGAACAAGGTATTCTATTGCATCGTCATACCGCTGTCGTTCGATCAGGAAATCGACATAATTCAAAATAGGACCCATCTTCAGCGACGACGCCTTGATGGATTCGAGATACATGGTTTCCGCCTTTTCTCCATCGCCATAGTGCAGATATATTTCTGGTGCTGAAGATGCAATGGCCACAGTTGAGGGGTCGATGCTCTGCGCTTGTTCGATGGCGAAAACAGCCGATGAATAATCACCCAATTGATCGTACGATTCTGCCAATATAATCCAAGAAAGCACATTGCGGGGAGAAATATCAATGGCTTTCTTGATATAGCTTATTGCTGTATAGGGGTTGTTGGATTCGAGATAAACCGAAGCCAGATGAATGCAAAGCATTTCATTTTTACCATTCTTTTCGATAGCCTCCTGAATGATAGCCACAGCCTTATCGACATTGCCCATATTCATATAACAATTGGACATCTGCAGATAGGCATCAACATATTTACTGTCGATGGCAATAACAAATTCGAAAGCATCGACAGCTTTTTCCCAAAGGCCCAACAACTCATAGGAGCTGCCCAGGAAAAACCACCCTTTCAGGGAATATGGATGATCCTTTACAAATTGAATATAGAAATCAATAACATGGTCGGCATTGAGCTCCTTGATGAGCATTGCATTGAACGAAAAGAAGAGATTCTCGACCGAACGTTCGTCGTTGGGGTTCTCGGTCAGAGATTTGATATAGTAATGGACGGCTTGAGCGTCGTCGTTGAGGTTGACGTACTCATCGGCGATGTTGCCGTAGATCATGCCCAATTCAAATTTATCAGTTGCTGCTCGAAGGTAACATTGAATGGCCCGTTGAGGTTGGTCAAGGGCACTGAACACTGTTGCCATGGCATATGCCACATCGGTATTGTCCGGGTCAATCTCCTGCAGTTGATTAAGTAATGACAAGGCTTGTTTGAAATCATTCTGCACACAAAGCATATGAGCCCTGCGAAGCCGTATTTCGAAATTGGAGGGAAACAAGTCTTCAGCATAAGATACGGCATATTGCAGCAACTCGACATCCATCTGTTCGAGATAATAGTCTATAATAATTTCAAGCTGGTCAACATCGAAGAACCGCTGCATATCCATATTGCGCATATTCTCGAAGGCAAGCACCAACTCGCGCACTTCATTATCATAGTTCTTAAATCTTTCTGCTTTCATAGTTACTTAGAATGAGAATCGTACCGATAC
>CALEPD010000007.1 GCA_937910265.1 uncultured Bacteroidales bacterium | reverse complement strand
CTCGAGGCCTCCAACATTACAGCCACCACAGCCGACATCTCTTGGATTGCAGGCACCAATGGCTCTTCCTACATTGTTGAGTATGGCCCCCACGGATTCGATTTGGGTACCGGCACCACCGTCTCGACCGAAAACACCACTGTTTCAATCTCCGGTCTCACCCACAGCACTACCTATCAGGCCTATGTATATACTGTATGCGCCATCTATGGCGACACTTCAATAGCCTCTATTCCTGTAGTGTTCAACTCAGCTTGTAGCACTGTCGACACCTTGCCCTATGTCATGGACTTCGACATGTCTTACGTGCCGCCTGTCACTGAGACCGGTATGATGCCCAACTGCTGGAACTATGTTATGACTGGCACCTATACCACAGGAAACTATCTGCCGCAGATTTATTTAAGCAGCTCCTATGCTTTCTCTGGTTCGGCTTGCTTGCGTCTCTATGGTAATACCGTTACCCTACTCCCCGAAATGCCTACCGACATCGACTCGCTCCAGATCACTTTCGACGAGTATAACTCCTCTAGCGCTTACTATGGATTGATTGTGGGAGTTTGCGACTCCAACACTGGCAACTTCGAACAGTCGTTCACCCCTGTCGATACCATCCAGTATTTCAATACACGCGACCGTTACACTGTTTATTTCGCAGGCTACCAGGGAACAGGTAAATACATCGCCTTCAAAAACTACTATGTAAATTCTTCAACAACTTCGTACAGCTACCACTATATCGACAATGTTGTGGTTGACTACATGCCCTCTTGCTTGCCTGTTCAGGATATCACCAGCACCGGCAATACTTCTACCTCTATCGATTTGACATGGACCGACCTGCGTCCTGCTTCCGAATGGGAGGTTGTTTATGCCACCGCTCCGCTCACCGATTCCACCATGCATCTGGGCACCTCGGCTATCGTAACCACCCACCCCTACACCATTACCGGTTTGAACGACTCCACAATCTACTACTTCTATGTACGCACCATCTGTGGCGCTGGCGACACCTCGACATGGAATTACCGTCCCTTCACCGCTCGCCCGGGTACCTATGTGATGCGCGCCAATGCCATCGACACTGTAGTCATGTGCGAGGGTACCATCTTCGACGATGGTGGTGAAAGTGGAAGCTATTCCGCAAGCCAGAACAGTGTATTGATTGTAATGCCTCAACCCGACCACCTCATTTCGCTGAGCGGTAGCTACTATACCGAATCATGCTGCGACGACATCATCATCTACGACGGTATTGGCACCGGCGGTACACAGCTCGGCTCCTATGCAGGCTCCGGAACCATCTCCAACCTTTCCGGTACCGATCCTTCGGGTGCTTTGACCATCGTGCTCGACAACGACGGTAGTGTACAGTACGACGGTTTCGCATTCACTGTTAACTGTATCTATGCTGCTTGCCGCACTTTCAATGTCCGCATCGACACCACCCAACCTCAAATGACCAACTCCATAGCAGTGACCTGGGACAACGAGGCTTCGGAATTCGAAATCGAGTACGGCCCCATGGGCTTCACACAAGGTTTCGGCAGCCTCCTTACCAGCACCACCAACTCTGTAACCCTTACCAACCTTGCAGCCAGCACCGCTTACGACGTCTATGTACGTGGTATCTGTTCTGCAACTGACACCGGAACCTGGGTCATGGCAACACTCAGCACCGCCATGTGCGACAACCTGATGTATGTATCGAACGAGGATACCTCGGCTACCCCGACCACCACTTCATACTTCCCTGGTTATAGTACCTACAATTATTCATACAATGAGTTAATTATTGACAGTGCCGACTTGGCTGACTTGAATGGCGACATCGTGGCTATGGCATTCAAACCTAATAATGCAAACTATGGTACATTCTACACCAACTGCGACATCTACATGTCCAACACCTCGCTCAGTACCCTCTCGTCAGGCTTCATCCAGGATACCGCTTCGTTTGTACTGGTATACTCAGGCGACCTGAACTTCTCCGACACAGAATGGCGCATCGTTCAGTTCCAGAACCACTTCACCTGGGACGGCGAAAGCAACATCGTTGTGGCTGTAAACCGCAAACATGGTGACTGGGACGGTAGCACTCCCTTCCAAGCCCACAACTGCGGTGTTACTGGCAAGGGTCGATATGTTTACAACGACAACGGTGCCTACACTGTAGGTTCCATCACCGGAGGTACCTCGACCGCTACTGTTCCCGATTACCGCTTCTTCACCTGCGGCGTAGCCTGCGCTACTCCGATCATCAGCAGCGTTTCGCAAGACTATGCCAACATCACCATCGAGTGGACTGGCGACAGCACTACCTACGAGGTTGCCGTTAAGGAAGCTTCTGCCGGTGCTTGGCCAGCTGAAACTGCCGTATTCGGCAACAGCTATACCTTCACCGGACTCGCTCCTGCAACCGAATACACCGTACGTGTACGCCGCGACTGCGACTCTATCGGCTACTCGAACTGGGCTGAACGCACCGTCATCACCGACAGCCTGCCCTGCTTCGCACCGACAGACCTCCAGGTAACCGCCACCGGCTTCGGTACCGTAACACTCGATTGGACCGCCGGTTCGGTAGAAACCCAATGGGTTGTTAACGTATTCCGCAGCGACGCCAGCATCACCGACACCGTTACTGCTCACCCCGCTACCATCAGCGGACTCTATGCAGGTATGGAATACAGCGCATCGGTACAGGCTATGTGTGGCAGCGGCGACGTATTCAGTGACTGGAGCGACACCGTGACCTTCACCACCAACGTATGCGAACCTGTAACCAACGTCACCGTGAGCGAAATCACCGCCAACAGCGTAAGCGTTGACTGGACTCCCGCTTCGGGAAGCAACGCTTGGCAGATCAACTACGGTGAAATGGACTTCACCGAAGGCCAGGGTACACTCATCGATGTCAACGCTCACCCCTACACCGTCAGCGGTCTCGACCCAATCTCATACTACGATGTTTACGTACGCACCAAGTGTGACGAAACCTCGTTCAGCGTTTGGTCACCCGTGGTTCAGTTCCAAACTGAAGACGGCGAAGGCATCGACGACATCACCGGCACCGACATCAGCATCTATCCCAACCCCGCCAGCGGCAACACCACCATCAGCGTCAGCGGTGCCAACGGCTTGGTTAAAGTCGAAATCGTCGACATCAACGGTCGCGTTGTTGCGAGCGAATCGATGGAATGCACAGGCGACTGTGTGAAGAGAATGGATGTCAACGCTCTTGCTCAGGGTGCTTACTTTGTACGCATCACCGGCGAGAATGTCAACGCTGTCAAGAAACTTATCGTAAGATAAGACGCTATCATATGTCTGTCCGGAACTGTTCCGGTACAGCATAACATAAAGTGTGCTACCTCAATGGTGGCACACTTTTTTCTGTTTTTATAATGCTTTTTATATTAGCTGTCTGTCGCTTTGCGAAATAATACAATAATGTCAACGTGTTTTCTTGTCGCCGGCAGGAAGGCACCTGGCAGACGGGGTTGTTGTAAATGCCGCATTCTTCCCGCTCTCATTTCTGGTTTTGCCGCATAATCACATACGATGAATAGGTAAGTTTGTTACTCGACAATTCTTCATTCAGCATAATGCCAAAACAGATGTCAGCTACCGATTCTGATATCTTGGCTTATTGCTGTAAGCGATGTCTTGTGTGGTCCATTCTGTTCCCCAATTGTATTGTCGGGTGTTGGCATAAGTCATGTCTTTGCAGAATGGATTTTGTTCATTGGGCTATCTTTTTGCAAATACACACTTTAGTGTGTTGTAAGTGTGAATTATTTTTTATAATTTTGTTCATGAACGCTTTCTTAAGTAATTAGTTATTAATTTAAAAACCAATGAATTATGAAAGCTTATTATTCCAATAAAAATACAGGAACGTTTAATGTAGGTCAATTGATGTGTAAATTATTGGTATGTAGTATGGTAACTATGGTAGTCTTATTTGTATCATGTGATAAGGATGATTCATCTTACATCAATTTTACGAATTCTCCCAAAAGCCAATCAATACCTTATTTTTTGGATAGAGATGCTGTTTGGACAGCAATAACTACCGCTATGTCGTTTGATTCTGTTTCTCAACTTTTGGAATATGAACAAATTTCAGATAGGCAGTCTATCGGTGCATTGTCAGATGCTTTTTATGAGAAAATTAATATTGGTGAATTCGAAAATCAAGAAGATGTGATTGCGTATTAGAATGCCAATACTGATTTTTTAGATACAATTGTGGAATTTGGAGAAGTGTTAATTTCTCCAAAATGGTTTGATTCACCATATCGTTTTGTCGCCAATATAGATGGTTTGTTTATTGTAGGTAACCAAGTTTATAGATTGTTTAATAGATGTATGGTGTCTACTAATATTTCAAATCTAAATTTATTGACATCTTTAAATGAATCGGATGTTAATGGTTTAGATGCAAGTACATTTAATGTTTCTTATAAAAATACAAATACAGGTACTTTGCCTCATGAAGGTTGTGTAAATGGTTGGTACTATAAAGATAAACTTCAGGACGACAACGATTATGTGGCAATTTCCATTGAAACACAGAATGTGTATTATCCTTATATTGGATATAATTTGGAAACATTAATTCATGTATATAGTCGCCATAAATTTCTCGGTATTTGGTGGTTGGAAAAACATACTTTAACTTGTAAAGGTTCTGTTTCGTGGCATTCACGAAGAATAAACGAAAATAATATGAATACATGGATTTCAGGAAGTCGTGAAATAGATACTGCTAGAAATTGTTTTAATCTTTGGATTGGCGTTCATTCGGAGCCGACGATTTTTCCTGTAGATGTGTTGGATTACCATTATCAGTCATTAGCCATTCGCGCAAGAACCCCGGATCTTGCTTATGCGGAACTTTATCAAAATTGATGTGTATGTAAAATACAAATATTTCAAATAGGATTATATAGTTATTAACCTTAAATATTTTGTTACAATGAGAAAACACGTTTTTATATTGTTTGCTGCTATCGCAATAGCAGGCGTTGTAAATGCACAAGAGAGTGGTTTTAGTCGCTCGTTAAGATTGAGTTTCGGTTATTTGAATACAAAGTCGCTTATGATGCATCCAGAAATAGCGCATGGAGTGGATCTGTCTATAAACTCCACTCCGACTATCAATATTGATGCCGAATTGTGGCGTGTTGGCAAGAATACAGGGTTGGGGTTGTATGCAAACTTCTCTCCAGTTGTTGAGCAAAGCAAAGCCAATGTGATGTATGATTTGGGAGCTGGGTTGCGTTATCATGTGCTTTCGGCTGCCGGCGTGGTTAGCAGTAAATGGGATCTAACACTCAATGCCAATGTGGGGGTCGCTGGTGCGGCTGTCAGTCCGCTTAAGGTGCAATTAGGGTGTAACGCTGGAGTTACGGCAACCTTTTATCCTTTCAAACGGTTTGGCATTTTTGTAGAAGGCAGCGTCGGCCGTTGGGATATGTTTGGTGGCTATTATGGACTATACTCCATCAGCACTATGTTGAAGACTGGTGTCAGCTATCGCTTCTGACGGGTTGGCCTATTGAAGTCAAGCAGCGTCCCGTGCAGACCATTTGGATTGCACGGGACGCTGTCGTATTCCGTATAGTGTCGGCTTATTGGCTGTCGTTGCTCGGGTATGCGAAAAGTTTGTAGTCCAACGCCCTGACAATGGCGCCCTGTATGTTGGTGACGTTCATTTTGTCGAAAACGGCTTTCCTGTAACCTTTCACGGTGTCGGTCGATTTGTGCATGATGGTTGCGATGTCGGAAATGCTTTTCCCTGAATTGCTCAGCATGAGCATCTGAAATTCGTTGTGCGATAACTGTGTATATGAGTGCCTTTCCCATCTGTTGCGCAAGAAATTGTAGATATGGTATTCTTTTTTTAAGGTGTTGTTCAGTAGACAGAACAGCCCTTCCTGTTGATTTGTGAAAAGGTACAGCGTCATCACAATACGTGGCGTTCCGTCGCTGTTGAATGTCAATGCGGATATTTTTTTACTACACAACACATTCTTTTGCTCGTGTATTGTGTAATGGTTGTTTTGTATCAAATATATTTTTTTGCGTTCTTTGATATCAATGCGGTCGACAATAGGCACCAACGATTTGTGTGCCATATTCAACATTTGCATTTCTTTGTAGGGTATGCTTTTTGTATGCAATTCAGACTGATGTTGCAGTGCCATTTCCTTGTATCTGGTGCGTATCCAATTGGTAGATTCCGATATGTGGATATATTTTTGGACGGCTGTGTCGTAGAGCGATACCGCATAGTGTGTTGTTTTGGCTATGGAGTCTGCCATGGCGCAATAGGCCTCCAACACGTCGTTCGAAAGGGGTTGTGGCTTTGCAATTGGGTTGTCGGATGTTGGCATAGGCAATACTTTTTGCTGCCGTATCAGGCATGGTTTTGTACAATAGCTTTTCTTTTGCAAATATACTGTTTTATTTCAACATTAAAGTGTGTGATTTTATTGCAAAAGTAAAATTCACACTTCAGTGTGTAATGCAACGGCTATAGTACTCCCCGTTTTTTAAACAAGTTATACAATTATTTTAGTTTTGTCAATCATTTGAGAGTGGTTACTCTTTGACGATACAAAGATACAAACAATTTTGGTTTCTGCAGTATTTTTCAAACAGCTATACCATATTTCATGGCGGGCAAGAGTACATCCAGACTCTGATGCGGCCGCTGATAGTTGTAGAATCGAATATAATTGTCTATACCCGAGCGTAGTTCGTCTACAGTCTCTGACGGATTTATATATATGTATTCCTGCTTGATTGTGCGCCAGAATCTCTCAATCCATATATTGTCCTTGCAGCGGCCTCGGCCATCCATACTGACCTTGGTTCCGTATGATTCAAGCAAGTTCGTCCATGCCTGAGAAGTATATTGGCTTCCCTGGTCGCTGTTGATGATCTCTGGGGCCCCATAGACCCTGACACAGTCCTTGATCAGCTCATGGCAGTTGGTGGCCGACAGTGTGTTGCTCAGCCGCCATCCCACTATGAATCTGCTATATACATCAATGAAAGCATAAAGATACATGAAGCCTCCCTTCATCGGTATATAGGAGATGTCGGTGCTCCATATCTGGTTCGGCCTTTCCACTTCCATATCCCGTAAAAGGTAGGGATGGATGTATTGGGGACAGCCACCTTTCGAAAGGCACTTCTTTGGATAGTTGGCATTGATCCCCATCAGCCTGAGCAGCCTTCTGACACGCTTCTGATTGACCACGATGCCCGCCAATGCAAGCATGTTGACCATCGTAAGCACTCCCGCTGTGGGATGCTCCATATAGTACCTGTCCATCTCCTCCATTATACGGAGGTTTTCCTCGCTCTCTCCCTTGGGCTTGTAGTAGAGTGTACTGCGGTTGAAATGCATCAGTTTGCAGAATCTGTTCCGACTCAAGCCTGCGGGACGCCTCTTCTCTATCTCTGCTATCTCACTTTCAGTCCGGCATCCTCGCAGGCTTTCGCAAAAAAATCGCACTCTATCGTCATCTGTCCGACTTTCTTTAAGAGCTTGTCGTTATCGGATTTGAGTCTCTTCAGTTCCTTTTTGCTGTCCGTGGGCTTTTAGAATGCCTGTGCCACATTGGCAAGAAATTCGGCTTTCCATTCGACTATCTTCACTGGAGACACCTCGAATCGTTTGGCGAGTTCTGCGACCGTTTCGTTTTCCTTGATTGCCTCGATGGCAACTTTTGCCTTGTAGGCTGGTGTGAATTTGATCATTCGTCCCATGTTTTAGTTTTATTTTCGGCTGCAAAGGTACATCTTTATTTTGATTTACCTGGGCAATTGTCTAAAATTTGGGTAGTATTATATCTCCAATCAATCGACAGAATGCCCAGTTATGGAAGCCATCTCCTGGAGGCTTACCTTCATATTTTCTTCTACCGCACGTTCATAGTAGGCAGGGGTAACTATACATTGAGAAAAGTAAATAGTGTAAGGAACAGCAAAATCAGGAAAGACGCCATGGCAGTCAAAAAAAGGTCTTTCCTTGCAAAAAAAATTACATTCTTCAGGAACGAATGACCTTTTTGCTAATTTTCCTACAGAGTCATAATGAAATCTTACCCGGCTTATATGACTATAGGTGTCATCAAAGGTTACTATTGCCGTGCGCTCCACTACAGTATCGGGAATCCAACTCCAGGACCAAGGGGGGGGGAGGTGTATAACCTGGAGGATTTTCAGTTATCAAAAAATCCTCTCCAGATTCAGAGATGGCGGATTCATTATTGGCAATATGGTATTGAACTGTAGTATCCTCACGTATCAATGTAATCTTAAGGTCATGGCCACTACCATTCGTAAAAACCCTGTATCGGATATCTTCCTTGTAGATCAGAGGCTCTTCGCATGCCGTAAGAAAGAAAACAGCAAATAATCCAATAATCATCAACTT
>CALEPD010000006.1 GCA_937910265.1 uncultured Bacteroidales bacterium | reverse complement strand
CACGTGTGCAAACTCAGGCATGGTGTCTTCCCAACCGAAAGCCTTATAGAGCAACACGTGGAGTGGGGCAGAAGGTAACCACTCTTCGCCACGAATCACATGGCTAATCTCCATGAGATGGTCGTCCACAATATTAGCGAGGTGATAAGTAGGCAGGTCGTCTGCCGATTTGTACAATACCTTATCATCGAGGATATTGGAGTTGATAACCACTTCGCCGCGGATAAGGTCGTGCACAGTGATGTCCATGTTTTCCGGAAATTTGAATCGGATAACATAGGGGTCGCCATTGTCGAGTCGACGTTGAACTTCCTCAGCTGACAACGAGAGTGCGTTGACCATTTCAGCGCGTGTTGTGCAGTCGTATTGGAATGTTTTTTTGCATGACTCGTATTCCTTGCGTTTCGAGTCAAGATCTTCTGGACGGTCAAAAGCGTAATACGCCCATCCGTTTTGGATAAGCATCTCTGCGTATTGGCGGTACATCGGTTTGCGGTCACTTTGGCGGTAGGGGCCGTGTTCGCCACCTACATGTACGCCTTCGTCAAATTTGATGCCGAGCCATTCTAATGATTCTATGATATATTCTTCAGCACCTGGCACAAATCGGGTTTGGTCGGTATCTTCAATACGTAGAATCATTTTACCATCGTTTTGTTTGGCAAAAAGGTAGTTGTATAATGCTGTACGAACACCACCGATATGAAGTGGTCCTGTCGGAGAGGGAGCAAATCTTACTCTGACTTTTCTTTCCATAATTCGTTAGATTATTTTAAATTTGTATTATTGTTTGCGTTTTATGTATTTTTTGCCATTCCAGTCATAAACCAGACTGTCGAGCATGAATAATTTGATGATGTTGTAATCATCTTGATTGATGTGCTTATCAATTGTGAGATAAGCTCGCAGACTATTGTCTGAAGCATTGAGTCGATACTCAATGGTGCAAAATCCAACCATTTGTTCTATCTCTTTCATCTTGGTCAGGCTGCCTCTCGGAATTGAGAAGAAGTCTTTCAATTGTGGGGATTTGAAAAATTTT
>CALEPD010000005.1 GCA_937910265.1 uncultured Bacteroidales bacterium | reverse complement strand
AACGAATTGTCGACGTAGATGCTTACAGCGGTATTGCCTTGCTTAAGTTGCATACTGCCATTGCTTAATGTGGGGCGGGCAAACGCAAGCACAAGGAAAACAATGGCCAAGATCCTGCACAACAGTACAAGCAACTGACGCACATTGCGTTGGCGTTTGGTCTCGTCCTGCAACGCCTGAATCATATCCACATTGCTGAAATATACAGTTTTGTGCCGTCTGAAATTGAACAGGTGCACCAGTATCGGGATAATGGCAGCCGACAGCGCCCAAAGCATTGTAGGATTGGCAAAAAACATTATTTCGTCTTGGATTTGATGTTTGGGGATTTATGTTTAGCCGACACTGCAGCATTGGCGTAATAATCGCACAAGTGACTGATGCCGCATTCGTTGCAATGGGGTTTGCGCGACTGGCACACATAACGCCCGTGAAGAATGAGCCAATGGTGGGCAATGGAAATCTTCTGCTGAGGGATGTGTTTCACCAATTGTTTTTCGGTTTGCAGCGGCGTTTTGCTGTTGCGGGTCAAACCAATGCGGTTGGCCACCCGAAACACATGGGTATCAACAGCCAGAGCCGGCAGGTTGAATATGACCGAGGCGATCACATTGGCGGTCTTACGTCCCACACCGGGCAATGTCTGCAGTTCGTCGATGTCGCCCGGCACCTCACCATTATATGCCAACACCAACCGCTGGGCCATGCCGACCAAATGCTTGCTTTTATTGTTCGGATAGGAGATGGATTTGATGTATTCGTAAATCTCGTCGGCGGTGGCTTGCGACATGGCAAAGGCGTTGGGATAGGCCTCGAAAAGCGCAGGAGTGACCATGTTGACACGCTTGTCGGTACACTGCGCCGAAAGAATTACCGCCACCAACAACTGAAATGCATTGCCATACACAAGTTCCGACTGGGCCGTTGGGCGTTCGGTCTCGAAATAAGCAATTATCTGTCGGTAACGTTCCTCGTTTGTCATGGCAATATATGGATATCGTTATCAGTTAGAATATCGAAATGTGCCACAATGGGATAGTGATCGGAGATATCACTCTTAAGCCTTTGGTAAGCAATGGTTTTGATTGACGGAGAGTGATAAATGAAGTCGATGCGGTAGTTGGGATACAAGCCGTGGTAAGTGGCGCCGAAGCCTGATCCCTGCTCCTTGAACGAATCGTTGAGCATCTTCCTCATCTGCCCGCAGATATACGACGCTGGCGTATCGTTGAAATCGCCGGCAACAATAACGGGATGGGGTGACTCCTGAATGGCTTGACTTAATATTTCCCACTCCTCTTCGTGGTGACGGATGGTGCGCATGAACTTTCCGCCCAGATTATAGGCAGTGCTCTTGATTGTATGTTGGTTGATGTTTCCCAACTCCTCGTAGTCACCCTTGGTGAGTGCGTACGAATCGAGGTGTACGCAAAACGTTCGCACGGTGTCGTGCCGCACCTTTATGTCGACATAGAATTTGGTGCTGCCAGGCACATCACCGATCTTGACAATGGGGTATTTCGAATAAAGCACGGTTCCGTATGGATAGATATATCCGCTGGGTTTCTTTTCGCTATACAGGTGCTTGAAGCCAAGCCGCTTGAGACTGTCGCCAACTCCATGCACATTGCAGTACTCCTGAAGACACAAAATGTCGGGGTTGGTTTGCTTGAGCAGCCCAAGAAACTCAAGGATATTGCCTTTGACATCCTGCTCCGCAGTATCCTTGCCGGCAAAAAGATGGGCATTGAAACTCATGACGGCCAAACGGGGAGAATTTGTCGGGGGTACGTTGTTGGGATTGCTATTGCCACCAAATTGCACATAACAGGGTATTATCGACATCCTCAACACAATGGCAATGACCGATATCAAAAACTCCCAACGCTTGAGGAACATCCATATCAATACAAACAACACGTTGATTATCAACAAAGCAAGATATCCGTATGAAAGAAATGAGAATATGATGAACTTCTGAGGACTAACATCCACTGCCAATGTGGAAAAAATGAACAATGCCACAAAAAACAGATTGATAAGCAATAAGAGTGTCCGTAAAAACTTTTTCATCAATGCAAAGATACGTTTTTTTTCCGGAAAATCCTACAAAAGATTGTGAAACTCGTTGGTTGAATTAGTACAGCACATAAATCAGCAGTCGGCATACGGAATACAGCATACCAGAACTTGCATCCAGTGGGCATGCCCCACCTTCTTTTTCAGTATCAGAACAGCATACAAAACAACATGTTACATTATTTGAAAAAACACAAACCACTCGACACTTCACAAATTATTGGCAACTTTAAAACAATTTGTGTAATTTTGCGGTCGATGAAAAAATATGGACTAATCGGCAAACAGTTATCCCACTCGTGGTCTGCCAGATATTTCGCTGAAAAATTCGAACGCGAGCATATCACAGACTGCGAATATGCCCTATACCCCATGGATTCATTGTCGGGGTTGCGGCAATGGGTGTCCGAGACAAAAATTTCCGGTTTCAACGTCACCATTCCCTACAAAATAGCGGTGATGCAGCATCTGGACGAACTCTCGCCCGAAGCCGCCGCCATCGGAGCGGTGAACTGCGTCGACGTACATTCGGGAAGACAAGTAGGACACAACACCGACTGTTTGGCCTTTGCCGATACCCTGCGCCCCCTGTTGCGCGCATGGCATACCCACGCACTCATTCTGGGGACAGGCGGTGCGGCTAAAGCGGTGGCAGAAGCCCTGAGACAACTCGGCATAGAATGCACCTTTGTATCCCGCACACCTTCAGGAATCAACACCATAGGCTACGAACAAGCGGTTGCCTTAGCCCCACACTGCACCATCATTGTCAACGCCACACCCGTTGGTACCGCCACCCTGGCACAAGGGTCTCCCTGGCACGATTTTTCGGTCATCACCGAACGGCACCTATGCTACGATCTCACTTACAACCCCATCCAAACACCTTTTCTGCAGATGTGCGAAAAGCAAGGGGCCACAGTATGCAACGGACTGGCGATGCTCCACCGGCAAGCGGAACTGAGTTGGGAAATATGGAATGCCACAAAAGAATCGTAACGCACCGATATTGGCCCGCCGAACAGACCACCACCCACAAGGCACCGAACACATATCCATAATAACTCAATAATTACTAACCCACAATAAAACATGGTATTTTTACTTGACAAAGACTGCTACAGCATACCCAATCCCGAATTGGCGGACGAAGATGGACTGATTGCTGTAGGCGGCGACTTCGAGCCACAACGCATATACAACGCATACTGCTGCAGCATTTTCCCGTGGATTATTGACCACAAGGGGCGTCCCATGTGGTACTCGCCAGACCCCCGAATGGTGCTGGAGGTGTCAAAATTCCATTATCCCAAAAGCCTGAAACGCGTCGTAAACAGCAACAAATTTGAAATACGGGTGGACACATGCTTCGAAGAAGTGATAACAAACTGCGCCACAGTGATGCGCGACGGCGCATACTCGACTTGGATTACCGATGAATTTATTGAAGGATACAGCAAACTGCATCGACTTGGATTCGCCCATTCGTTTGAAACCTTTCTAGACGGAGAACTTGTGGGCGGATTATACGGCATCTCGTTAGGGTCGGTTTTTTGTGGCGAATCGATGTTTCACCTTGTAACGGATGCGTCAAAAGTGGCATTTGTCGGATTGATTCAATTTTGCCAGAAAAACGGCATCACCCATATTGACGCACAACAAGAAACCCCTCATTTGTCGTTTCTCGGCGCCAAGCCCATTCCACGGAAGGAATATCTCCAAATACTCAAATCACGCGGCGGCAAAGACCTACTACGCAAACTATGGTCATTGTAGGCGACCACACCCGCTTGTCCGAGACTTCGCGATAGAAAAAGCCGAATGCATACTCTTGCTGCATTCGGCTTTGCTTATTCTGTTTCCAAACAAACGAATCGGCCTTACTGAACCATAACCTTTACACTGCTTACCTTTCCTGCCACAATGGTACTGAGAAAATAAACACCGTTCGGAAGCTCCGACACATTGAAGGTGCAATTGGTTCCGTCGGAATATTGCAAACTGATGACACGTCCAAGGGTATTATGGAGAGATACCTGAGTGCCGGCTGCCAATCCTGCTACATTAACAATATCGGTGGCAGGGTTAGGATAAACGGTGATATTGGCATCATGTACACGGTCCTCAATACCTGTGGGGTCATCGCCACCTCCTGTGGTGCAGAATTCCACTTGAGCCAATTCACCCCATTCTTCCAATGCATTCTGACCCATTGCAACAGCATAGTAGCATGTGTTGGGATCCAACGATGTCCATACCCAATCGTCGGTGTCGTAATAGATGTATTGCGAAGCCTGAAGCCATGCAATCAAGGTGTCGGCCGAAAGTGTATCGGCAACGGCCTTTTCAATAATCATATCTTTGAATAATGCTGTATTCTCATCGGGGGTGACAACAACGCGGGCATTGGTGTCGCCAATATCGGATACTGTAATGGTAAGCTGACTAACACCTTCACCACCTCCGGAAACCGTGGGCGCCTCTGCTGTATACAGTACTGTGTCTGAATCGGACAAAGCGGCCACATACACAATATAGGGAGTGTTGGGGACCATCCCAGTCCATGTATAAGAAGCGTTTTCGGTGTATTGAATTCCCCACTGCATGACAAGAGCCTCAAGTTCAACACCAAACATCGTTGTCCATTGACTCATACCCGCCTCTGTATCGGCAAGAATGTAATAACTGGTACATGCATCATTTTTATTGAACGATGCAGTGATAGTGGTACTGGTCGTTTGGTCAACTGTGATGGTTACCTCTGGCTGCTGTGCAAACACATGAAACGCAGCAAACACCATTGCAAATAATACTGATAATCCTTTTTTCATCTTTTTATATTATAAGTTAACAACATAATTAACGAAAACCACGGGCATATATTATTCAATGCATTATTTCATGGAGTGTTAAGGGAGTCAACCCTGTCGGATTGCAACATCATACAGCTCATTTTTAAAAAAAACGTATATTTGCAATTCCAAACACCGTCATATGAAACGAATTTTATTTGCAACAATATGTCTTTTTTCAGCATACAATTTGTTTGCCCAATCTGATGTCGAAATAGGACAAATTGTCCCACTCCATCACCATGGACTCTCGCCTTTGAATTTCGGATACGACACTGTCACTTCCGGCATTTCGCGTTACCAAATCCTGTACAATACACATACTGCAGCCATTGAAAAAGGAGTGAATGTCAGTTATTATGGGCTTGACACTGTGCATCTTGAAATACCACCTGAGGCCAGACCCATTCCCTTGACAAAGAATAACAATTTCAACAATGTGGTTTTTTCAGTACTGAATACAGCCAAACACCAGTCGCTCTTTACCATGCAACAATCCTCCCAACCCATATCACTGAGCAAAGAAGTGGTTGAAGGATTGGATTTCAGCAACATTCCCGAATTAAAAAACGGATCCTCATTGCTGATTTTAGGTGATTCAACACCCTGGGTGGGTGAACGTTTGGGATACGGATACCCCGTCTACCGAAGCGATGTTTTACTGATACAAAACGGCATCAGTTCAAACAGTCCCATTGCATCTTACAACACCGACGCCACTCGCTTGCACTGCAGGTTCATTCCCGTAACAGACGACCAAAAGACGATAGAAAATTTCACCTTGATACGCCACCCCGAATCGACTCACAAAACTTATGCAGTAAGTGTCAATTACCAAAACAACATATTATTACGCAACATCAACATCCACACACCCAAAAGCAAAATGATTGCCGACGCCGCCATCAGCGTCAACAACTCCACTCATGTAACCATGGAAGACATCACCATTCGGGGCACCTACTCAGGATACGGGCGATTTGTTGATTATGGCTACGGAATTGCCATGAACAACATTTGGAACGCGACATTCGTCAGAGTCGATGCAACAGGCAACTGGGGAGTATTCGGAACCAACAATATGAGTAACGTCAAATTGATTGACAGCAAACTGAACCGGTTCGACATACATTGCTACGGCAAAGATGCCCATTGCATCGGATGCCATTTCATAGACAAACAAACACAGTTTTCGTCCATGTTCGGGAAAGTACAGTTTGACAGTTGTACTTTTGTGGATTGCATACCGCTGCGCATCCGCTCATCATACAATGCCTATACACCTTTCGAAATCGAAATGAATGATTGTACCTTCGAGATAACCTACCGAAACAAATCGTTGGTAAATGTCATGCTGCTTGACACAAACATCAACAGCCGTCCAGAATTGTCGGAGAAATGTTGGCCCAACCTGACCATCAACAATCTTAACGTAATAGCGCCACCTATTGTCCGAAAGGTCTACCTGTTTGACCCTACGGGCAATACAAAAGAATGCAACAAGCCTGTGGGTTACATATCCAAAATCGAAGCAAACAATGTTGCCACGCTCAACCGCAAAGGAAACCCAATAGAAATGAAAGTCGTAATGTCGCGTATTCCGTTTGCAACGAAAAAAGAGCTGTCACTTATTATCAACCAACGGAAGCCTTGAGTTTTTCGGCATTTTCCGCCAATTGAAGTGCCTCAATCACACCATCGACATCGCCGTCCATAAAGGCTGGCAGATTATACATTGTGTAGCCAATGCGATGGTCCGTCACACGGCTTTGGGGATAATTGTAGGTACGCACCTTCTCGCTGCGGTCACCGGTAGCCACCATGGTTTTTCTCTTTGAAGACATCTCCTCCATGTATTTATTGTACTCACGCTCATACAAACGCGTACGCAATACAACAAGAGCCTTCTCCAAATTCTTTATTTGGGATTTCTGATCTTGGCACGATACAACAATTCCTGTGGGGATATGGGTAAGACGCACTGCCGAATAGGTGGTGTTGACGCACTGTCCTCCAGGACCGCTGGCACAGAATGTATCCTTTCTAACATCCGACATATTCAACTCAACATCAAACTCCTCGGCTTCGGGCAACACTACCACCGCGGCTGCTGAGGTATGGACACGTCCCTGTGTTTCGGTTGCCGGTACTCGCTGCACTCGATGCACTCCGCTCTCATACTTAAGAATGCCATATACATTTTCTCCGCTCACGTTGAATGTAATATCCTTATATCCACCAGAAGTACCTTCGTTAAAATCAACAATTTCCACCTTCCAATGTTTCTTTTCGCAGTAACGGGTGTACATTCTGAAAAGGTCGCCGGCAAAGATACATGCCTCATCACCTCCAGTGCCTCCACGAATCTCAACAACAGCATTCTTGCAATCGGTGGGGTCGGCAGGGATAAGCATGATTCTGATCTCCTCCTCCATCGATTCGCGACGAGCCACACTTTCATTAAGCTCTTCTTTTGCCATTTCACGCAACTCATCGTCCTTTTCGGTCGACAACAGATCTTTACACTCAGCTATTGTCTCCAATAGATTTTTATAATCATAATAAGCCTTTACGATAGGCTGCAAATCTTTGTAATCCTTGCTCAATTTAACAAACCGCTTCATATCCGAAGTGATTTGAGGGTCGTTCATTTGCTGCTCAATTTCCTGATAACGTGTGTATATCGCTTCTAATTTATCTAACATTGTATATTTATTTTCGCTTTGCAAAATTACAAAATTTATCTATATATTTATTTATAATGCCGTTTACATCTTTGGATATGCCCATTTTGTACAACAGACATATGACTGCAACTCCCAAAACGAGGGTCCGTACAGCAGCCCGCATGAGCACCGGAACAATTGTATCGGAAGAGCCCAATACTGCGACAATGGCCAGTTCGCACACCCAATACAACGCGTACAGAACAGCCAGGAGTACAACCGTTTTCAACAATCCCACAGAAAAGAGATTAACCTTGAGACGGCAATATATAAAAACATTCAGCAAGACATAGTATAACAAATATGAAAACAATGTGGCACAGGCGGCTCCGTTGATACCCCAGATATCGATAAGCGTTCTGTTCAACACTATTGCCGACAGTGTCAGCACAACAATCAAACAAAGAGACATGGGGTAATGACGCGAATAATTAACCACATCGGTCGCTATCGACAACGATGAATTAATTACTTTCGCTATTCCCAATATCAACACAACCCACAATCCCTCTTCATATTGATGACCATTGGGTATGATGGCAAAAAGATCATTAAGATTGACCCATATAAAAAACAATATCAATGTGCTGACCAAGAACTGATGCAATGACACCTGCTTACCCAACCGGTTCACTTCCACCCAATTGTTGTCGCGAACCGACTGAGCTATCATCGGCCTCGATATAGCCCCCAACGACCGGTATGGCGTTTCCACCACATTGGCAATAAAAAAGGCGATGGTGTAAACTCCTGTCAAAGTCAAACCCACCTGGGCTCCCAAAAACAGTGAGGCAAACAGCGGAATGTTGCTGGCAAGCACTGTGGCTGTCATGAACAGGGTGTAACGCAACATTTCACCAAGCATTTTCCTATCAACAAAACTCCAGTCGATTCGGAATGATATCTTTTTAAGGGTAAACAAATACACTATGTTCAAAATCATAGCCAGTAGATATGATCCGCAGAACAACGCCACAAACCAGTCAAGCGTGATGACTCCTAACCCATACAGCAAATAGCATATCAGATTGAAAACCCTGACTCCCACTTCCCTTACCAACTTGGGTACGGTTATTCGCAAAAGTACACTGGCATTTGTCTCAAACACTGTCATGTACAATGCAAAAAAGGTCAATGGCAGCAAATAATATATATAATCAACTATCAATGGCGATTTCGCCGCATAGGTGGCTGATATACTGTCATGAAAAAGAACAAAAGCAATTACAAACAACAGGAAACCGATAAAGGGAATCAGTACCGACAAACCGAAAATGCCATGATTGCGTCCCTTGGGATCGTCTTCATCCTTAAAATAAGGGAAAAACCGCACAATTGTGGCATTGGTTCCCAGCTGGGCCAATGACGAAAACAACAACGCCGCATCCACCATCACCCGGGTCAAGCCAACCTCTTCTGGCGTGAGGTAACGGGTGATGACAAAAAACGTTGTCAGAAAACCAATGGCAACTCCTAAGTAGTTGGCCATCGCTCCTTTGATGCTTTGCCTTGCTATTACCCCCATAAACTAAATTATCGTATCGTTCCTCCGTGTATGGCCGACTCTGCCTATATCATGGATTAACAATGATTTTTGTTTTAGTCCATAACTACTTTCGTGCTATTTTATTGTGTAACGAACAATACTGAAATATAGATTCAACCTCGAAGTGCAACACTGTTGTGCAAAGATAGTAAGAATTTTTG
>CALEPD010000004.1 GCA_937910265.1 uncultured Bacteroidales bacterium | reverse complement strand
TGCCCATCTGAAGGACGAGTTGCGAGGGTCGGTGATGCTGATCTTCGAGCCTTCTGAGGAAATGTATCCCGGTGGTGCCAAGATGATGATGGACGATGGTCTGTTTGATGAATGCACACCAGACGAAATTTATGCATTCCATTGCCTTCCCGACATGGATTGTGGCAAAATAGGTATGCGTAAAGGCAAGTACATGGCATCAACCGACGAACTCTATTGGACTGTGAAAGGGGTAGGTGGCCATGGCGCAACTCCGCATCTGGGTGTCGATCCCATTGTGGTGGCTTCGCATATTGTGGTCGCATTGCAGCAACTGGTCTCCCGCAACGCTGCTCCAATGATGCCCACGGTCCTCAGTTTCGGAAAGTTTGTCGGAGTTGGCCGTACCAATATTATCCCCGACGAGGTTAAAATGGAAGGTATCATACGTACCTTCGACGAGCAGTGGCGTTTACAGTGCCATGATAAAATAAGAAAAATGAGCGAGGGTGTCGCAGAAAGCATGGGAGCCTCCTGCGATTTGTTTATTGACTATGGTTATCCATACTTGGTCAACAACGATGAGTGTACACAGCAGGTTTTCGACAACGGTGTCGCTTATTTGGGGCATGATAACGTCGAATGGCTCGACCTTAGGATGACTGCAGAGGATTTCGCCTACTTCGCCCAGAAAATACCCGCATGCTATTTCCGAATTGGAATCCACCAACCGGGTACTCCTTTCAGCAATCTCCATCGCTCCGATTTAATGGTCGATGAAAGGAGTGTTGAGTTGGCTTCCGGTTTCATGGCATACAACGCCATTATGGCGCTTAACAATAAAATCAAAAAGAATGGATAAAACAAAAGAGTTGGAAACCAGAAGCATAAAAGCTCTGTTGTGGACTTATGCGCTTCCTGCTGTTATCAGTCAGGTTATTGCTTCGGTATATAATTTGGTTGACCGTTTTTTTCTTGGCAATTGTGTTAGCGAAATGGCCATTGCAGGGTTGGCTATCACCATGCCCATCATGAATGTCATTCACGCCTTCGGCTCGTTGGTGGGTGTGGGCGCGTCGAGCCGAATGAGTATTGTTTTAGGTAGGAAGGATGAGCGTTGGGCCGAAAAGATATTGGGCAACAGCGTTATCCTTTCACTCTTCTTCGGTGTTCTTTTCCTTGTCGGAGGGTATTTTTTCATGGATGAGCTGCTGGCTCTTTTCGGGGCCTCCGAAAGTACGTTGGGATATGCCAAAGAGTATATGATGATTGTCCTCCCGGGCATGTTCCTTACAACGCTCACCTACAACCTTACAGGCATGATTCGAGCATCCGGATATCCTACCAAATCCATGTTTATCCTGGCCGGTGGTGCCGTGATAAATATTCTTCTGGATGCTCTGTTCATTTATAAATTTGGTTGGGGTATCTCTGGTGCAGCATGGGCCACGACCATCTCTATGGCATTGACAGCCGTAGTGGCTGTATTCCATTTCGTTTCGCCAAAATCCTTCATCCGCTTCAAACGTCATGCATGGTCTCCCAAGTTGTATATCTTCCGCAATGTGTTGATGATTGGTTTGAGCCCATTTCTGATGAACGCGGCCGCATCGGCTGTCGTCGCAATCCTCAATAGGCAACTGCTTAAATATGGAGCCATGCTTGATGTGCCCAACGGCGGCGATTTGGCAGTGGGAGCCTATGGCATCATTAATACTTTCGGCAGCTTCTTGTGTATGTTTATTTTGGGTGTTTGCCAGGGTATGCAGCCTATTGCAGGCTATAATTATGGCGCAGGTCACAACGACCGCCTCAAATCGGTTTTTGTGTTGACCATGAAATGGAACGTGTTGTTCGGATTTATTGGAGCGGCCATATCATGTTTGGCTCCGGCATTTTTATTGCGTATATTCGCGCCCAATTCTTCCGATTTGGTCGAAATCGGCATCACCGGCATGAGGTTGCTGATGGTTATGTGGCCATTAATCGGATTTACCATCACCTGCAACAATTTTTTCCAATCTATCGACAAACCTTGGATTGCCATCGTGACCAGTCTTTCCCGTCAAGTCATATTCTTAGTGCCGTTGATGTTTTTGGTTCCGAGGCTTTTCGTTGGTTCAGGTGCCGAAGGATTGGATGGAGTGTGGATCGCTTGTACGATAAGCGATGTGCTGGGTACTTTGTTGGCCGCAGTGTTGCTTGTGACTCAGCGGAAAGTGTTCCGAATCGATTATGTGGCACCGGTCCGGGGCCCAAGACGCGAGCACGGTCCGAAACCCACCGCCGAATAATTTGTGTAGTTTTAAAAAAAAAGATATCTTTGCGTATGCGATAGTATATAGTGTCGATGGTGAAATGAATTGAATTTGTGTACAAGAGACAATTCACGGTGTATGAATGTTGGTTTTGCGGATTTGAAAAATGACGCAATCAACAAACGGAAGAGATGAATCGGTAAAAGAAAAATGAGTAAGTTGAGAATCATATCAATCCTTCCTGACAGACGTTTGGCATGGCTGCTGATCATGTTGCTGTTGCCATGCTTGGTTTTTTCGCAAACCGATCGTCCCAAGGTGGGTGTGGTTCTCAGTGGGGGAGGCGCCAAGGGTGCAGCTCATATTGGCGCTTTGAAATACATCGAAGAACTTGGTATCCCGGTCGATTATGTTGTAGGTACCAGCATGGGCGCAATCATGGGCGGTATGTATTCCCTGGGTTACTCTTCCGTCGAATTGGAGTCGATCATCAGTGGTTTGGACTGGAGCCTCTATATCAAGGACGAAATTGGCACTGGACAGATGTCGTCCGAAGGCCGTCTTGATCGCAGTAAATTCCTTATCGACATTCCCTTCGATGTCAGTGGGGGTAAATTGAACAGTTCTTTCCGTGATGCAGGTTATGGCTCTGACAACTCATCCACTTCTCTGTTGACCGATTTGCCAAGCGGTTTTGTCGGTGGTTACAATTTGGTCAACCTCTTCAATAGCTTGAGTGTCGGATATGGTGATAGCATCAATTTCGATGACCTGCCTATCCCGTTTGCCTGTGTGGCTACCGATGTCACTACAGGCGAAGCTGTTGTCCTTCGCGATGGATTGTTCACAAGCGCTATACGGGCAAGCATGGCCATACCTGGCGTTTTCTCTCCGGTTATCATTGACGACAAATTGCTTATGGATGGCGGTATGTCAAACAATTTTCCGGTCGACCTCTGCAAAAAGATGGGTGCCAATATTGTTATCGGAGTCGATGTGGGATCGCACATGACTACAAATATCAGCGAACTTCAGTCACTGCCGCAAATTTTGATGCAGCTTTTGAATCTGATTGTCAGCGAACGCACATCCGAAAACCGCCTGCTGTGCACTGTATGTATTCGTCCCGAAGTGTCGGATTACAATATGTTGAGTTTCACCGAAGATGCCATCATCGAGCTTGTGGATCGTGGTTACAAGGAAGCCACCCGCCACGAGGAGCAGTTGAAACTTATCAAGGATTTGACCAATCCCGATAATCTCGATGTCCGTGTATCCGACTCTTGCCGGGCCAAACGTATCAGTACCGATACAGTCTACCTGACAGCCATCAATGTCGAAGGCATTAACAGCGCCGACCAAGTATCTTGGTTGCTTAAGAAAGGCGGCCTTAACACCTATACCCCAATTACAGGTGTCGAAATTGAAAAGGCGGTGGAACTCTTTGTCGGAATGGGCAATTATTCCAGGGTTAACTATAACTTGTTGCCATTTCATCCTTTCGACTCAAGCCGGAGCAATTCGGTGCAAAACACTTCGAAATTGTATGACTTGCATCTCTCTTTTCAGACTGCCCCCCCCCATTCATGTGCTTTGGGTTTCCGCTACGACTCTGAGGAAAGTGCTATGATTACGCTGCGCTTGGGAATGAATCAAAACCGCTTGGTAGGTATTAAGGCTGGAGCCGAGTTCCGCTTTGGATATAACCCGCGTGTCAACACAAGGCTGACATGGGGACAGCAATCTGTAGCCAATTTCAATCTTGAATATGACTATCGCCAGAACCGTTATGATATAGGAGCATTGAATGAGGGCTTTCCTGGTAAGTTTGAAAGCGTACGCACCCATCGCCATAACCTTCGACTCTATGTGTCGCAGTTTCATTTGCGCGATTTGTCAATTGCAGGCGGCTTTGAATACGAAAAATACGATTTTGCATACCCATCCGACAGATATACATTGTTTTATGATGTAACATCCATTCAGTCTCAGTTCAACTGTTCGGGTTTGTTCTTCGATCTCAAGTACGATACACGGGACGATGTCTATATGGCCCGCGACGGTATGTTGTTGACGATGGATGCCCATTGGAGAAAGGACTTTACAAAAGACAGGTATCTTGAGGATGGTCGCAATAAAAACGGTTTTGCAGATATCAATCTCTCTGCAAGCTACCATTATTCCCCAGATATTGGTCTGCCGTTGACTTTCTCCCCGAAAATATACAATAGAGTGGTTGTGGGCAATCTCAAGCCGTCAGTATATCAGAATGTGGTCGGAGGCTATGTGCCCGGACGGTATATGGCTCACCAAGTGCCGTTCGTCGGTATTACAACACCACAGATGGTTGAAAGTTGTCTCTCTGTTCTTCGTCTCGACGTTCAATGGAATGTGAAAGGAAACCATTATTTGACATTGATGAGCAATTATATGTGCAGCGCTGAAAATTATAGCGATTTCTTTGCAGGTCCGCAGGCACGAATCTCCCGTTTTGGCACGGGTCTTCAGTATGCCTACAAAACAGCATTGGGACCAATTTCTATCGATCTCCACTGGTCTAATATTCAGCGTCGACTTGGCTTGTATTTCGCATTTGGATATTCTTTTTAAATGAATTATGATTGGTTATGATGTGTCGCTGAAGCCATATACAACATTCGGTATAGAAGCTTTGGCATCTAAATATGCAGAGGTTGACTCTTTGCCACAATTGTTGAGCATGATTTCCGACGGTTGTTTTCGAAACAATCCGTACTTTATTCTGGGTGGCGGCAGTAATGTCGTTTTTACGCGCAATTTTAACGGTTTGATTGTTCGAATGTGCAACAAGGGCATTCGGATTACGGAAAGGAACGGTGATTGTCTGTTCGTCGAGGCTTCCGCTGGTGAAGAGTGGGATGCCTTTGTCCGTCATGCAACTGCCATGGGTTGCCATGGATTGGAATCCATGGTCGCTATACCAGGCACAGTGGGTGCATCCCCCGTTCAGAATGTGGGTGCATATGGCGTTGAGGCAAAGGATGTCATCCACAAGGTGAATGCTTACGATTTGAACACAGGCGAATTGCGCGTGTTTTCAAACGACGAATGTGAGTTTGGATACCGTGATTCTATTTTCAAAACCAAGTTGGCCAACCGCTATGTTGTATGGTCTGTGGTTTTTAAATTGCGAGCCCAATACAGTCCCGACCTCTCATATAAGGCCCTGCAAAACGCTTTGGCGGAGCAAGGCTTGGAGTGTCCAAGTCCTCAACAGTTGCTCGACATTATCTCCGAGATCAGGTGGAGCAAACTCCCCCGTCCTGAAATCATGGGCAGTGCGGGCAGTTTCTTCAAAAATCCTGTGGTTTCACCGGGTTTATACGAGTCACTGAAACTTCGTTATCCTGGCATGGTGGCCTACGAAACGCCTCAAGGCTATAAGTTGGCTGCCGGTTGGCTTATCGACAAGTCTGGGTGGAAAGGCCGTACCATGGGCAACGCCGGCGTCTACGAGAAACAGGCGTTGGTACTTGTGAACAGGGGTGAGTGCACCGGCAATGAGGTTTTACGCCTTGCCGATGCCATCGTGGCCGATGTGTATGACAAGTTTGGTGTTTCCCTCGAAAAAGAGGCTATCATCATATAAGTCGCATTCTCTATTTTCATTTTCATAACAGCCGACGAGTTTTTTTGCGAATGGCTTGCAAATGTCAGGAATTTTAACGTACTTTGAATAAAAGTTATGCAAGTTGGTGATTTGTGTGAAGATTTTGATTTTCATTATAAAAAAACACGAAAAATCATCACCATACATAACGTTTGCTGAAGTAAATTATCAATAATACATTCAACGAGTACCGGATTACATTTAATTATATGCATAATACAGATTTATTTTGGAAATGGTTTGCCGATAACAACGATCGGTTAACAATGCTTAATGACTTGAGCGAAACCGAACAGCAGGAACTGTTGGGACAATTTCAGGAACAACTTACCGAATATTGCGATGGATTGAGTTTTGAAATAAGTGAGCCCACTCAATCGGGACGGGTTTTGACCTTCTCGGCCGAGGGTGACGTGGAACTTTTTCAATACGTCATCCAATTGGTCGAAAATGCTCCCGATTTCGATTGGTGGGAGTTTGTCCCTTTCAAACAACCCAAAGGCACTCAACTGAAGGTCTATTTCGATAAATTCCTCTTCGAAACTACTAAAATGTATTTCATGCAGCTCGAAAACGAAGAAGAGCCGGATATCCTCGGTGTCAGAATAGCACTCGAAAACCCTGTCACCGACGACGACCAGTTGGTGGGAGTTTATGTGACTCTTGAAGCCATGATAGGCGAGTTCGACTGCGCCACGTTGGTGGGCTATCTCGATACTTGCGATATTCCCGAAAATCCCGAAGAAAATGGCTTCCGTCCCCTCGATGATTTCCCGGCTTTTGTCGAGTGGTTCAAAATGCAGCGTGACCAAGAGTAATCAGGTGAAAATTAGTGAAATGAGTTAGATGTTCCTACTTTTTGAAATATTCTCACTCACGATTCAATAAAAATTGTTATTTTCGCAATGCTGTAAAGACTGCTCCATTTTGCGTGTGAGCAATTTTAAAACGTTTAGTATAAAAAATATACATACTTTTTAGTAATGAGTAAAGTTGATGTATTGTTGGGTCTCCAATGGGGAGATGAAGGTAAAGGTAAGGTTGTCGATGTGTTGACTCCCGAATACGACGTAATCGCTCGTTTCCAAGGCGGCCCCAACGCTGGCCATACTTTGGAGTTTGATGGAACCAAGCATGTTCTTCATATTATTCCTTCCGGTATTTTCCACAAAGAAAAATTGAATGTCATTGGCAATGGCGTACTGATCGAGCCCCTGATTTTCCACGGCGAAGTTGAACGTCTTGCTCAAAGAAATGTCGACGCCACAGCCAATCTTTATATTTCCAAGAAATCTCACCTGATACTGCCCACCCATCGAATGCTCGATGCTGCACACGAGTTGGCAAAAGGTGCCGCCAAAATCGGCTCTACGTTGAAAGGTATTGGCCCGGCTTATACCGACAAAGTCTCCCGTTCGGGTATTCGTGTAGGCGATATCTTGGAGTTCGATTTCCGTGAGAAATACCAAATGCTGAAATTCCAACATCTTCAATTGGCACGCTCGCTAAGATTTAATGTCGAAGAGTTTACCATTGAGGGAATGACACTCGAACAGTACGAGGAAAAATGGTTGGAATCTTTGGAGACACTCCGCAAATTCAAACTGATAAACAGCGAATATTTTATCAATAAATGCCTTAAGGAAGGCAAAAAAATACTTGCCGAAGGTGCTCAAGGCTCAATGTTGGATATCGACTTCGGTTCCTATCCCTTTGTCACCTCTTCAAGTACCATCACCGCCGGTGTCTGTGTTGGTTTGGGTGTAGCTCCCTCTTTAATCGGCAAAGTTATCGGTATCACCAAGGCTTATTGCACGCGTGTTGGCGAAGGTCCGTTCCCAACCGAACTTTTCGATGAAATCGGAATCCGTCTTTGTAAAAACGGCCATGAGTTCGGCTCTACAACCGGACGTTCACGTCGTTGTGGTTGGATTGACATCCCGGCACTTCGTTACGCATGTATGCTGAATGGCGTCACACATCTTATCGTTACAAAATCAGACGTTTTGAACGACTTCGATGAAATCAAAATGTGTACAGCTTACAACATTAACGGCCAAGTTACTGACGAGATTCCATTTGAATTCAATGCGGTTCATATCGATCCTCTATTCGAGAGTTTTAAGGGTTGGAATAGTGGCTTGGCTGGCACCAAAGAGTACAGTGCTTTGCCACAACGTCTTGTCGAATATCTCTCCGCTATCGAAAAACAGGTAGATGTCCCCATTATGGCAGTTTCTATCAGTCCCGACCGTCAGGATGTTATCTTCAAATAGAGCGATACAATATTCAAACACACTTCTCGTTATATAACAATAAAAAATAATAAGAATAACAAGTAATTAGAATCAAATCTATGAAGAAAAGCTTTTTTATACTGTTGATGTGTCTTCCGTTCTTGATGAACGCACAAAACAAGATAAAAGAGACCGCTGTTCCTCAAGCGGTGTTGTTGGGATTGGAAAAGACATATAATGCCTATAAAGTTAATACATGGTATCAGGCACCAGGTCAATACATCGCTGAGTTAATTGTTGACAATCAGCGTGGGCGTAGCTATTTTACTCCGTCGGGCGATTGGCAATACAGCTACTTCCCTGTCGAGATTCAAAACTGCCCAACCTTAATGGGTAAATATTTCGAGGAAAACTACCCGGGATACCGTATCAAAAGCATCGATTTGGTGGAAGAAATGAGCGGAGACAACTATTACAGAATGATTGTTGTAAGAAAAGGTCTCGGTGCTGAAGATTGCGAGATGATTTTTGACACAAGAGGTAAACTCCAGAAAAGCACCGCACCCGACCCGGAAGATGTAAAGCGTGACTTCTTGGCCCAGAACAACCCTGAAGGCGATGACTTTAAGAACGATAAACGTTCTCAAAAGGAAGAAGAAGAGTCACCCAAGCGTCGTGGCAAGCCAGTTGTCGATGAGCCTATCGAAGAAGCTCCCAAGCCGTCGCAGACAATCCAAAACCACTTCAACAAGATATATCCCAAAGGCCGTATTGAAGAAGGTCCTGAATGGGTAATGCGTGGTGACAACTACTTTGTTGCATATTTCGAGAACAAACAGGGTGTTCAGATAGAAGTGGTTTACGATATCGAAAAAGACATCTGTGTCATGCAGGGAAAACAACTCGAGAAAGATAGATATACCAGCGCCATCTTGAAGTATATCGATGAGAAATTCTATTACGACCCGTGCAAGGTGGAGAAAATGGTGGTTTATACTTACGACTCCAAGTATCGTGACCCTGCCAACGGCAAAAAACCCAAGCCGTACACCTATGTGGTTGTGAGTCAAAAGGACAAAGAAAGCGGTCAAAGAGGCAAACTCAAATATACCCGTATGGAGTTCGACAACCAAAGCAAATTTATCGGTTTGTTGGCGCAGCCGCTCGACTCCCGCGATGTACAGCAGGTTCCCAAGAAAAAGAGACGCTAATCCATAGCTCCTTATATATGATGAAAGGTCTGTCTTCAGTATGAAGGCAGACCTTTTTTGTCTCTTCTGTTTTGCTATGACAGCCTCGAAGGTGTCAGCTGAATGACTTATCCTGCCATTTCCTGAATTTGCTCCATAGCGGTGTTGATGGATTTCACATTGTCGCAAATCAGCAGTAACTTGCCATTGCTCTCTTTAATGTGAGTCCGTTTCGGATTGTTTTGCACATATTTGATCGCGTGTACAAAGTTCTGCGATTTATAGAATGGGTTATCCTGTTTAGCCGAGAAATGGCACACCATCTTGTCTTGCTTCAGTACCAGCTTCTCTATTCCAAACTCCTTTGCCAATCGGCGCAGGCGGATGGTTTTGATCAGTTCTTGTGTCTCTATTGGAATCGGACCGAATCGGTCGGTCAAGCGCGAAGCATAATCCTGTAGTTCGTCATCCTTTACCAATTCGTTCAGCTCTTTGTATAGTACAAGGCGCTCGCTGATATTTGTGACATAATCGTCCGGAATGAGCACCTCGAGGTCTGTTTCAATGACACACTCCTTGACATATTGCTTGTTGTTGCTGTTGTTGTCGGCGGTAAACAGTTCTTTGAAATCGGTTTCTTTAAGTTCGTCGATGGCTTCATTCAGTATTTTATGATACATATCATATCCTATCTCACTGATAAAACCGCTTTGTTCAGCTCCAAGTATGTTGCCGGCACCCCTGATGTCCAGGTCTCGCATTGCAATGTTGAATCCGCTGCCGATTGTCGAGAGCTCTTCAATGGCTCTCAATCGTTTATGGGCATCGGAAGTGAGTGTGTGGTAGGAGGGAATGAACAGGTAGCAAAAGGCCTTTTTGTTGCTGCGGCCGACCCTTCCCCTCATTTGGTGGAGGTCACTCAGTCCGAAATGCTGTGCATTGTTTATTATCATGGTATTGGCGTTGGGTATATCCAATCCATTTTCAACAATCGAGGTTGCCACCAATACATCAATCTCACCGTCGAGGAATCGCAACAGGGTCTTTTCCGATTCCTTGCCGTCCATCTGTCCGTGAACGGTTGCCACGGTGGCGTCGGGCACTAGACGGTTTATCATACCGGCTATCTCGCGGAGATTTTCAACTCTGTTGTTCACGAAGAACGTTTGCCCTCCCCGTGACATTTCGTAATAAATCGCGTCGCGGATGACGGTCTCGTTGAATTCTGTCAACTCGGTCTCTATGGGCTGTCTGTTTGGTGGCGGAGTCTGTATGATCGACAAGTCGCGGGCTCCCATGAGTGAGAATTGTAGGGTCCTGGGTATAGGGGTGGCTGTAAGGGTTAAGCAGTCGACATTTACTTTCATTTGTCGAAGTTTCTCTTTTGCCGCTACTCCGAACTTTTGTTCTTCGTCAATGATGAGCAACCCCAGGTCTTTGAATTTTATATTTTTATTTGTGATGGAGTGGGTGCCTATGATAATGTCTATTTTCCCTTCTTCCAGTTCTTTGTATATTCTGTTCTTGTCTTTGGTACTGCGGAATCGGTTCAAGTAGTCAATTTTGACGGGCATCTCTTTCAGGCGTTCGCAGAAAGTGTTGTAGTGTTGGAATGCCAGTATGGTGTTGGGCACTAATATGGCCACTTGCTTGCTGTCTGAGCAGGCTTTGAAGGCTGCTCTGATGGCCACTTCAGTCTTTCCGAATCCCACGTCTCCACACACAAGCCGGTCCATCGGTGCCTGCGATTCCATGTCGCTTTTCACATCTTGCGTGGCTTTGTATTGGTCGGGAGTGTCTTCGTACAGAAACGATGCCTCAAGCTCGTGCTGCATATAGGTGTCAGCCGAGAAGGCAAAGCCTTCGGCTGCCTTGCGTTTTGCGTACAAGGCGATGAGGTCGCGAGCAATGTCTTTTACCTGCTTCTTGGTCTTTTGTTTGAGAGTCTGCCAGGTGTTGCTTCCCAATTTATTTAAGGTTGGCGGCACACCCTCTTTGCCAACATAACGGCTTATTTTGTGCAAGCTATGTATGCTGATGTACAGCGTGTCGTTGTTCTTGTAGATCAGTCGTATTACCTCTTGGGTCTTGCCGTTGATTTCTATTTTCTCAAGTCCGGAGAATTGCCCTACACCATGGTCGATGTGCGTGATGTAGTCTCCCGGTTTCAGTTCGAGCAACTCTTTCAACGTAAGCGATTCCTTGTTGCGTTGAAGGTCTCTGACGGTGTATTTATGGTAACGCTCGAAAATTTCATGGTCGGTGAAGCATACCAGTTTTTCTGTGTTGTCGATAAACCCTCGGTTGAGCGTTTGCGGCAGGAATTGGACGTAGGTGGTGAGGTTTGACGACGATTCGGTGAAGATTCTGTCTAATCGTTTCTGCTGTTGCTCGTTGCTTGTTGTGATAAATGCCCGGTATCCCTTTTCTATAAACGACCCGAGCGTGTTGGTGAGCAGGTCAAACTGTTTGTTGAATGTGGGTTGTGGCTCGCTTTCAACGCATAGGGTTTTCGAGTGCGTAAAGTAATGAGAGGTGCCGTATTCTACGATTTTACTTTCTATTATTTGTTTTAGGAATTCATTTGCGCTGCAGTACATCTCTTCTGGTGGTGTAGGTTGTGTGGGCAGCTCTTTTTTCCTTTCGTAGCTTTCGGTCGCTGTGGCGAAATTCTTTTCAATGCATTCGCTCACTTGCATCACGCCGTCAATCCAGATGATGTCGTGTGCGTTGAAATAATTTAACAGCGATACACGCTCTTTTACAATTATTTGTTCGGACTCTTTGTTCTCAAGGTTGGGTATTACGGTGAGTTGAGTCTGTTGTTTTATCGACAGTTGCGATACGGGGTCGAAAGTCCTGATCGAGGTGATTTCATCGTCAAAGAACTCGATGCGGTATGGATTTTCGCTCGAGTATGAGAATATGTCAACAATACCGCCTCGTATGGCATATTGGCCAGGACTGACTACAAAGTCCACTCGGTCGAATCTGTATTCTTGTAGCATGTCGTTCACAAAGTCCATGCCGTATGAACAACCTTGACTCAGTATCAACGAATGTTTGGTGAGTATCTTGGGCGACACCACTTTCTCCGACAATGCTTCAGGATATGTTACAACAATCAGTCTGCGTCCCGAGTTGAGCTGTTTGATCACTTCCGAACGTTGCAGCACATTGGCATTGTCGATGTCGTCAGTCTGGTAGGGTTTTCTGTAGGTTGTCGGGAATAGCATCACACTGCGGTTCTCAATATCGCAGTCTTGTTCATCGAGCAGTGTTTCAAGGTCGTTATGACAGTAAAATGCGTTCTCTTTGTTGGTTGTTATAATCAACAGATTGGCGTTGTTGTCGTTGGCGAAAAACGAGGCGGCCACCGTTGATGTGAGCGAACCTGTCATGCCTTTGACATGTACACGAGCCTGGCTCTCGTCAAGCGCCTGTTTCAGTTCCGAGAGAATCACCGATTTCGAATATAGTTTAGTCAGAATCATTTGCGGATGCAAATGTACGTTTTTTTTTTCTTTTACGTTATATAATAAATATTATTTATTATGGAAAAAATCACCATTCTTTGGGCAGACGACGAAATCGTGCTATTAAAGCCTCACATTTTGTTTCTTGAAGAGCGAGGCTATCAAGTCATTTCCGTGGCTTCGGGCGACGAGGCTCTCGAAATGATGGCGGAGGAACAGATTGATATTGTATTCCTTGACGAGAATATGCCGGGTTTGAGTGGTCTTGATACATTGACTGTGATTAAGTCAAAATATCCTCAGATACCCGTTGTGATGATTACCAAAAGTGAAGAGGAGCATATTATGGAAGAGGCCTTGGGAGGTAAAATCAGCGACTATCTGATAAAACCCGTGAATCCCAATCAGATACTCCTGACAGTGAAGAAACATACCGAAGGGAGAAGACTGGTTAGTGAAAAGTCCACCTCGTCATACCAGCAGCAATTCCGCAATATCAGCCTGTCGCTTCAGTCGGGAATGGATTACAATGAGTGGGCTGAGTTGTATAAGCAGTTGGTGTATTGGGATCTGGAGTTGGCGTCGACTGAGGATGACAATATTCGGGATGTGTTTTCTGCTCAACGTGAAGAGGCCAATCAGCAATTCTGCAAATTCTTCGAGTCGAATTATGTCAATTGGTTGAATGGGGCAGGGGAGAAGCCGCTGATGTCACCGACGGTGCTCCGCGAAAAACTCTTCCCGTTGTTGGACAGCGACAGGCCTACCTTCATGATTGTTGTCGACAACTTGCGTTACGACCAATGGAAGTTTATTCAGCCCATGATTGATCAATATTTCCGCACAGAACATGATGATATCTTCTTTTCAATCATCCCCACTACGACTCAGTTCGCCCGAAATGCCATGTTCAGCGGCTTGATGCCTGCCGAAATCGAACGCAAATATCCCCGCTATTGGGTCAATGAGGACCAGGAGGGGCATAAAAACCAGTACGAATACGAACTTCTTGATGAAAACCTTCGCCGACACGGCATCAACATAAAGCACAGTTACAACAAAGTGTTGAACGCCCAGTATGGTAAAAGGTTGGTCGACAGTGTTCCGAATATGATGAACAACAAACTCAATGTGATAGTCTATAATTTCATCGATATGCTGTCGCATGCGCGTACCGATTCCAATGTGGTGCGAGAGCTTGCCAGCGATGAAATAGCCTATCGCTCGGTAACACTTTCGTGGCTCGAGCATTCACCGCTGCTCGATATGCTGAAGGCGTTGTCCGAACGCAATGTCAATGTTGTCATCACTACCGATCATGGTTCTGTGAAAATAAACAACCCCGTAAAAGTGAAAGGGGATAGGGACGTGAGTGTGAATTTGAGGTACAAACAAGGACGCTTGTTGGATTACGACCCTAAGAAAGTGTTTGAGGTGCGCGACCCCAGAAAAATATTCATGCCCAAGCTGTATATCACATCGCCGTATATTTTTGCTCGTGAAAACGACTTCCTGGCATTCCCTAACAACTACAATCAATACGTGCAGTATTACATGAACACCTTCCAGCACGGAGGAATCTCCATGGAAGAAATCATGATTCCGTTCGCAGTATTGCGTAACAGATAGTGTGTTGTGGATGTGCTATTGTCAGAAGCACCATCCCAACCGAATGCTGAAACTCATGGCAAGGTTTTCCGATTCTTTGCCAAGCCAATGCCATAATTCAAATCCATGGTGGTAGTAGGTCTCTGCGGGTGTGCCTATTGCATAACCTCCGCCCACCCAAAAATCGGCAAGAAAATTGTTGTGTACAAATTGATAGCCTACAGTTCCGATCAAAGCTCCCATGTCGGCCAATACCCTGTCGCCACTCGAGCTTGTATAATTGTAGTATGAATAAATGGCTTCTGGGCGTAGGTAAAAGCCCTTCAGGGCCAATTCCTGCTCTCCTATAAAGAATTTATGACCGTATCGCAATGTGAAGCCTTTTGGGTCGTTGTCGTATTTGTCGTAGCCGGCACAAATCAGGCTTGTGCAGATTTCACTGCTTTGGCCTAACGACGGTAGGGCGCGTTCGTACGAAACCTTGGTGCTTCCGCTCAGCCACGAGAGGAAGGTTAGTTTTATTGAGTTGAGATGGTTCTCCTGTGGCAAGGAGGGATGGGAGGGTATACCTGTTGCCTGCATCTCCAGCGATGCAGCAAGCAGGATGCACAAGGAAGCGATGTTTTTTAAAGACAGTTTCATCTAATACTAAATAAATAAAAGAGGAAAAATCATCTGATTTTTCCTCGATAGTAGCGGGGGCTGGATTCGAACCAACGACCTCCGGGTTATGAGCCCGACGAGCTACCTCTGCTCTACCCCGCACTCTATATTTCCTTTGGAAATCGTTTGCAAAAGTACTACTTTTTTTTGAAATAGACAAATAAAAAATAAATACAGGCTGCTTTTTGTTTAAAACAGCCTGTATTTTAGAGGGTTTATGTGATGCTATTTTTTGAAGTTGTTCACGCCTTCGTTCAGGAATGCTACGAATTTTTCAGCATCTTTTTCGTATTTAAAGTTCTCTTGTGTGAGGGTGTTGCCTTCTGCGTCAATAATGACATAGTAGGGTTGGGCGTTCATGTTGTAGTTTTTGGTCTGGAAATAAAGATTCTTACGTCCAAGAGTCTTCAGCACGCGGCCATTGTCGTCTTCAACCCATTCGTCTTCGGGCAGTTCGATGGCGTTCATGTCGGCGTACAGAGCAACCATTACAAATTCGTTGTTCAGCAGCTTCTTCGCTTCGGGATGAGTCCAGACGGCTTGTTCCATCTCGCGGCAGTTGGCGCAGTTGCGACCAGTGAAATCGATGAAGATGGGTTTGCCAACTTTCTGAGCATAAGCTTTGGCTTCGTCGAGGTCATAAAAACCTTCGAATCCGGTAGGCATATGCAGTTTGTCGGCGTATTTGCGGTCGGCAGGCAGTGCGCCTGTGTATTCGACAGTGCCGGCAGGCAATTGTTTGCTGTTGTCAATTACAATTTTCTCGACATTGAAGTCTTGGGTGTCCATTGGAGGCAGGAATCCCGAAATGCCGTTGAGGGGTGCTCCCCAAAGTCCGGGAATCATGTACACGACAAACGAGAAGATACCGATGGAGAGGAACAGACGTACAACACCGATGTGCTCAACGTCGTCGTCACCTTTGAATTTGAGTTTTCCGAGTAGGTAAAGTCCGGTAAGAGTGAAGATCACAATCCACAAGGCAAGGTAAACCTCGCGGTCGAGAAGACGCCAGGTGTAGTATTGGTCGGCCATGGAGAGG
>CALEPD010000003.1 GCA_937910265.1 uncultured Bacteroidales bacterium | reverse complement strand
TTGTCATCCCAATCAAAGTCATAATGCGCACCATAGGCATCCTGAATATGGGTTACAGCATAGGGGTTGTCGGGGTGAGTGTAGGAATATTCGTTGTCGTAACGTACTGTGTGCTGTCCCATCGCCGTGCTGAGGCGTTTGCTATCGACATACTTGTTCAAGAACCTACCAGCGGGACTGTACGTGTAATTGGCTGCGTAGCCATACGGCTGTGCTGTCGAATGCTCTTGCATTATACTTCCATCGGAGCCGATGAGCCGGTTGGCATCGTCGTACTTGTAGGTTTGAATGCGATGGTTGCGTCCGTTGTCGCGGATGGAGTCGATATTGCCGACGGCATCATAGTAGTAATGGTTGTCTTGCAGGGCTTCTCCCGTGGCGAGTATGCTATCTGTAAGGTGGGCCAGTCGACGGCTGAGCGTGTCATAGACGTAGATGGTTTTCACACTGTCGCCGTCTATAACTTGTGTCCGTTGTCCGAAGTGGTTGTAAAGGATTTCGCGAATATAGTGGGTATGTCCTACAGCGCCACTCTTATGACCGTCGATACTGTAGAGTTGTCCGCCAATGTCATACTTGTATTCCACCTTTTCGCGGTCGGGGTAGACTATATTATGAACCCGTCCCCAACTGTCGTAATGCCAGGCGGTCTTCAATGTAAATGTATTGGGAGAATTGGGCTGCACGTATGTATGCCAGTTGGTATCCACGTTGCCCATATAGTCGTAGTGGAACTGCTGCACGCCTGTGGCATCCTGCTGATAGACTATGCGCCCGGCCTCTGTCCCGGAGTTACCGTATTTGTACCATATATTGTTCCAAGGGCGGTCGGAATACATGATTTGGACAGGACGGTTGTACTCATACTTGTATTCAATCCATTGGCCGTCGTTCTGTGTTTGGAGGAACATATTCCCTGCGGGGTCGTACTCCCAGCGGGTATGACCTGCCGAGGGATGGACGCGGTCGGTGCGGCGGCCGAGGAGGTCGTAGAAGTGCATGGTGCTGTCGCCGTCGGGGCTGATGGTCTTTGTCAGCTGGCCGATATTGTCGTAGCGGAACCTTGTTGTCGCCCCATTCGGGTCGATGGTAGTGGTGTTCTGCCCACGAACATTGGAGAAGATATAGGAGGTGTGTCCGTTCTGGTCGGTGGCATCCATTTCGAGACGCAGGATGCCGTCGGCATCGCTTCCAACAATGTAGTCGGACGTGGAGACGGTGCCGTCAGGGTAAATGGTCTTCGTTACGCGGTCGAGACGGTCGTAACCGAATTGAGAATTAAGAGTTGAGAATTGAAAATTGACAATCGAGTCGGGGGCGTTGAAAGCTTCCGTGTCGGGGTAGTATTCGCGGACTTTACGGCCAAGGGCATCCAGCTCATAATATCCGCTGACGATACGTTTATGCTGGCCGTTCACGTCGGCCTCTTTCTTCACGATACGCGGACGACCGAGGCCGTCGCTGATGGTGACGGTGCCGATATAGTTAGCCCCGTTGTTGTCGTTGAGCGTCCGTGCCCAGAGGCGGCAATGACGCCAGAAAGCATCGGTCTGCGGGTAGCGATTATAGTACTCGTAGCGGATGGTGGGGTGGCCGGAACCATACTCGAAGGGAGCATAGAGCTCGGACAGACGACCTTGGTTGTCGTAGTGGTATTCAGAGCGTGCGCCGTTCACCGACTCGGTCCAGACTGGTTTCTGCCAACGGTAGTCGTACTGGGCATAAGAGGCAAGGCCGTAGGCATTGGACGTCATTATCGGCAGAAAATGTATATCCGGGTCATAGTCATATTCGATAGAAAAACGCTGGCCGTTACGGTTATCGGGCTGTTCCCAATATTCTATATTGCCGTAGATGTCGTATGCGAAGTCGTAGACAGCATCGCTGGAGGCGTTATTGTGGAAAGTGAGCGTCCGGATGTCGCCTGTGGGGTAGTGGGTGGCCATGCGGTAGCGGTAGATGTTGCCTCCGTGGAACACGTGCTCGTCGGTCACGACCGAGATATAGCTGGGCAGATAGCCGTAAACGGTGGCGGCAATATAATCGTCGCCTGGGTCGTTGAGGGCACCGTCGTCGTAGACCGTATCAATATTGCCGAGGGCGGTATAACCGAAGCGCAGACGAGAAACAATCTGTCGCTCTCCTCCGTCGTAGTAGAGCGTGCTGTCGGAGAGCATGGCGGGGAAACCGTCGCCGTAGCATCCCGGGCCGGAGCCGGGGATGAGGTCGCCAGAAGCAATTTCGAACAGGCGGTACTCGTGGCGGGTAGCGGAAAGAGTATCCTGATTGCTGCCGTCGATGACCGCGGTACTGTGGCAGAGGCCACGGAAGAGGTAGTCCTGATTGTGGAACTGGCGGACGGTGTGTCGGTAGTCGGGGAGCGAAGCGCTGTCCTCTATGGTCACCACCTCGGCATAGCCGTAGTCCTCGCGCTCGATACGGTCGTAGTGGCGACGAGCGTACTGGAAGCGTCGGTGCTGGTTGGGAGCCTGCATGCGGTTGTCCTTGACCGTGAGTGACGACATCACATAATGGCGCATGTTGCTCTCGGGGCCGTCGTCGTTGAGGGCGTAGGACATGTGGTAGGTGCCGCCCGACGGCAGGGAGACCCGCGTGAGGCGGTTGGCTTCGCCAAGATGAGAATAGCGCACTCCGATGCGACCGTCATCAGCGTTCCAAATATAGTCGGGGATGCCGTCGCCGTTCATGTCGGCCCACTGCGCCTCGGTACTGCTGAGGCTGCGGGAGAGACCACCTTTGGGATTGCCTTCGATTTTGATTGGTATGAAGCCAAAGGTCACGCCAGCGGTGACAGCCCCTGTGAGGTCGGTGGTGTAGGAAACATTGTCAATACTCTTGGTGACATGAAGCACCGCATTGGAGGATACGAAACCGTTGCCATTGTTGAACTGGATGTGATAGACAGAGCCGTGCTTCTCCAACCTGTCGGGCAAGCCGTCGCCGTTGAGGTCGATGGTGAGGACATCGGTAGCATTGCTTGAAGAAGAGAGGCCGAGTCCGGCGGTGATGCTCACATTGAGCACATTGTTATACTGCAAATGCCGTAGCAGCTGCTCATAGTCCGCACCGAAACTGGCACTGCCGGAGAATCCCATGCTGGAGGAGTGGCGAGCATTGCCGTCGGCAAAGAGTGTGCGAGGCAGAAGTCCGTAGCCGACATTCTGATAGTAGTAGAGATTATGGCCGTCGCTATAGACTTTGTCTGGCAGGCCGTCGCCGTTGATGTCGACCCAGGTGGTGTTGCTGTTGCCGTGACCGCGGGTGCCGCCGATGTTGGAGCCGACATTGCCGGAGATAGACTTGGTGGCATGGCGCGGGCTGTTGGCCGGTTGCGGGCGCATGAAGATTGCGCTGCCGCCATAAGAGCCATTCCTGACAGTATCGAGCGAATACTCGCAATAGCGGGAGTCGTTGAAGATAGAGCCTATACTGTGGCTGAGGCCACCGAAAGGCTGCGTGTACTGCGCCCAAGTCTCGGAGAGCGCATCGGGCAGCCCGTCGCCGTTGAGGTCGAGCATGTCGGCCAGCTGACGGGACTGGGATTTGGTGAAGCCTGCACTACCGTTCACGCCATAGCCCGCAATCCTGGTGTTCACGTTTCCACTTATACCGAAACTCTTGTTGAACGACAGTTTGCTCACCGCCACAGCCCCCGGTGTATAGACAGGCATACTGCTCGCATATTCGGTGCTGTCGATTTGTGCGATGGTCATACCCGCTGCGGGGTGCGGCACATTGGAGAGCATAGAACGCTCGATATAAGCATAATCGCTATAGGCGTACCAGCAGTTGTGCCTGAAGTCGGGCTGCATGACGAAGAACGGGGAGGCCAGAGGATTGTAAGTGGGTAAACCTCCTATGTCAGACGTTGACTCTTGGTTTTCATCATTAAAATTCATGTCAACACCAGCACTGATTCCCTCATAAGACGACTGACCCTGTGTCTGTATAGAAGAGAGATCGCTGGTATTCAGAAGAGACTCTTGTAGAATGTCTGTATAACTATTGGACGGAGCCTTATAGGCAAACTGTCCCCAATGGCGGTACATAGTGCCGAACTTGGAATAAGTTTCCTTATCGTAGTTCTCGTACATATAGACCGTATTGGGGTTGTCATTCCAAGAATAGACCAGCTTCTGAATCTGCGGGTAATAGTCGAAGAAATAAACTGTACTGTCGTCGTAGCTGAGCGTGTCGATGCAGGCGAAGAGGGAGTCGCTGTCGGTGGCATTGTTGTGGGTGAAATAGATGCGGCATCGGGATTCGATGTTGCTCCAGTTGATGTCGCCGTCGGCCACGATACGTACCTGGATGGAGTCCCACTTATACAGAGGGAGGTCGACGGTAGTGGATGAAGAACTGCCGGTGACGGGAAGATACAGCACGCTATTACCGTTCACCAACACCTGAAGTTCGGCGTAATTGGCGGGAGAGGAGCCTGAACGGTCGTAGGCTGTAGCGTCGATATGCACATCGGCATCGAAAGGCATCTTTATCTTCTGGAGGCCGCTGAGCAGGAAATCATTCTCATAGGAATAGCGATACTCGTCCTGTCCGACATTGTTTGTTCCAGCCCATGCCGCCGTGTCTTCGGGACTGTCGCAATAGGCGATGGTGGGATTCCATACCAGACGGTCGGCTGTGCGGGTATCCATAGAGAGGATGCGGAAATAGATGCGGGTGCCTGTAGTGACATAGATTACCGTATCGAGGAAAGAGGTATCGACATTTGGACGCAGCGTGTCACAATTGACAATATGGCCACCGTATTGCACCAGCAGACGCACACCGTCGCCATTTGCCATTGTGGACGGGAGCATACGGGCGGAGTCGGTGATATGCACATAACCTGGTTGTGGAGCCTGCCAGAAGCGCACGTTTTCGAGGTTCGGCGTGTAGGGGCGCGGAAAGACATAGGGGGTACAGGTGATTGATACGATTTCCCCGTTCTTGTAGATAGTGTCACAGGAGGTGGAATCTATGAAATTGGCAAACAACGATTCGTCGACAGGCTCGCCGATATAGACAGTGTCGCTGCGACCGCAGGAAGAGACAACCACATATTCGACTCCTGCTGCGGCGGGCTGGAACACATTGAAGGAATCTTCATAGATGCGGTTGTATAACACCTGACCATTCTGCACGAGGTCGGGGAGGCCGTCGCCGTCCATATCGCTGAAATAGGTGGTGGTGGCGCTGTTGCCGTCGGACCAGTTGAGGCCGAAACCGACCCCCGCGCCGCCATCACCCACACTGCCTTCGACGCCCCACGAGTTGCCTGTGCTGGAGGAGTAGAGGAAATCGGAAACGCCGGCAATCAAGTGTTCGGCGAGGAAGCGGCGGTGGTTGAGACTGTCGCGCAAGCGATAGTAGACTTTGTCGCCACGCTTATAAATCTTGTCGGAGAAGCCGTCACCGTTGAGGTCGATGAGCGAGACCAGCCCTTCGGACTCGCTGTTGGAATAGGTGTAGCTGCCGCCGAGGGTGATAGACTTGAGGGAAGTGTTCCTTCCGAAACCGACATCAAGGCCGCCGCCGATATTCCCCGAGCGGGTGCCAGAGCCCTCGATGGGTCCGGGTGCGCCCATGACCAGGAACAGCGGGCCATGCACATCATCCTGAGTGTTGTCGGCATTGGCAATATACTCTGTGGGTGAAAGCATGAAAAGCGGCACGTCGGAATAGGAGAAACGGTGCTCGGTGTAGGAAGGATGGACACAGGTGGAATCCATTTCGGAACAACGGCTGTAGACATCGCGGGAGAAAACAGGTGTGTTCAAGGTGTCGCCATGAATGCCATGGTCGGAATAGTAGTCGGAGTCGGAAAGGCAAAAATCGAAGAAAGGGATGGTGTCGAATGCTTTGGGGTCGCCGCAGAAGGAGATATTAGGCTCGTGAAAATTGCTGTGGCCCTCGTTGACGGTGCTCGAGCAATCGGAGCAAGCCGACGAAAACGTCACGGGGTCGGCCTCGATGATATTGCATAGGAGTGTGCGCCCGTAAGCCCCCTGCTTGTAACCAAAAACATAATACTTTATGGGATTGCCGTCATAGTCGACAAAGACATGGTCAAGCAGGGCGGCATCGGCTTCGAGGAAACCGAAACGGGCTGAGGTGACGGCATCAAGTTTATCCTGGTTGGCATAGACAAAATGGACAGTGTACTTGCCTGGCTCGCCTGTGTGTTTGTGACCCGTGTAGTTGATGTGCTGCAACAGAAGTTGACGGCTGGCATTGCTGCTGTTGGGGGCGTAGTAGGTGCGTGTGGAGTAGGAGTAGTACATTTCGTTGCCGTAGGTGTCGATGACACGGGAGAGGCACCATCGGGCAATGTTGCCATGGGAATCTTTCAAACGGGAACTGTCTGTGTCACCGTAGATATACACGGTGCCGTTCTTGTCGGTGACCTCCCAATGGTAGTTGGAGGGACTTGTGCCTATGCGCTCGATTTTGCGGAAAGCACCTTCCACGCGGGGATAGAATTGTGTGGTGTCGCTCATGTCGCGAGGTTTCCACTGGGTGGCGTAGGCAGGTTTGTTGAGGTGGAGGAAGTCATTATTGTCGGTAAAGGCAGTGACGAGCACTTCGCCATCGAGGGTGTAGGTCTCTGTTTGATTGTTGGCGTCGAAGAGCGGCACGCCGCGACGGGTGTCCACGCTTATTTCGCTGACGGGAAGGCTCCAGCCGAGGCCGAGGATGCCGCTTCCGCCTGCGCTGTTGTAAGAGACGGCCAACTGGGGCTGCATGCCACGACGACCGGCGGGGATGGTCAGCGGATAGGGGAGGTTGGCGGTGCCTTGGTTGTTGGCTTCGGGCGGTGCCATGAGCGTGATGCCCTCCAGCGGGTCGGCGGCCTTGAGATCCTTGATGCTGGTGGGCGTGTAGGCCATGGCGTCGCTACTCTCCGGCACCTTGAGCACACCGTTGATATAGTCGGTGAAGTGGTTGGTGCGGGAATAGACAATCTGGTTCTGCGTGTCCACGCTGTCGCGCTCCACCTGTTGCCACATGCGGGTCTGCTCGTTGTAGAAGAAGGTGTAGATGTCGTCGGCGGTGTAGCCGTAGGGCAGCGCGGTGCTGTCGTAACGCATGGCGATGGTGATGTCCTTATCAAACTGCTGTCCGTCAGGCAGCATACGATAGACGGCACCGTCGGCGGTGAGGTTTGCCATGTTGGCGGGTATCTCGCCGGAGTTCTCCTCCGTGGTGGCCACAATGGAGATCTGCACATCGCGGCTCACGGCGCCGCTATCGATGAGGAGGGTGACATTGTCGGCGGTGACAACGGCGGGTAAGGAGGTCGTGACCTGCTGGCTACCGACAAGAGAGGAGGCGTGATTATTTGAGAAAGAAGATGTTTGAGTGTGGAAATGGAGGATGTCGGTGGTCGCCGATGCAACTAAAGCATCGGCACCCGCTTCTTCCATGGGAGAAGCGGTCACAGGTCGCATAGCCGACTGGCGAGCCTGTGGGGTGCATCCCACAAATGCCGAGAAAACGAGCAGGGATGCCGCTATATACTGTATGAAACCTTTCATATATATTATTAATTATTAACGCACTACAATCAGTTTTATTGTCTGTCGGCGGCCATCGCTGCTGACGGTGACATAATAGATGCCATCGGCGGAGAGGTGGCCGTTATATGTGTACTGTGACAGAGGCTCGGCGGTGGAGTGCTGCTCGACGATGCGGCCATTGGCATCGACAACACGGATGTTGATGATGTCGTCGTCGGGTTGGTTGACACGAAGGGTGTAGTGGCCGGAAGAAGGATTGGGAGAAATCGAAAATTGAGAATTGAAAACTGAAGGATTTTCGTTATCGGTGTATTCTTCCTTGTTAGTGTTGTTTTGGGCACCTTTTGTTCCTGACGAGAGGGCGGAAGGATTGACGAGGAGGGAGAGGAAACAGTCTTGGCCGTCTGCAATATTCAGGGTGAATGCCATTGTTGAGTCGGGGGCTATGACTGTTGTCGAGCCGTCGGCAGTGGTGAGCATCAGGCGGAGGGCATCAGCGGAAAGGGGAAATACAACGGTGAGGCGCACGGTGGAGGCGTGGCCGTCGGTATGGGCGCGGAGTCTCCATTGGCGGGCTACAGCGATATAGGAGACAGTATCCACGGCGACAACTTCGTCGCTCAGGTCTATTGCGTTGCTGTCGCAACCCAGCATTATGTGTTCGAGGTCGGAGAGCGGGGTGACGGATTCGAGGGTCATAATATCGTTGCGGATAACGCTACGGGGCTGGGAAAGGGAGAGGCTGTCGTCGCGCCCGATGCCACAGACACCGAAACTGTAGAGGCTATCATCGGCGAGCGGATTCCAGAGCGTATCGAAACGACTGTTAACATAGGGGCCGTGGAGGAGAGCACCGTAACGGACGGCGAGGGCGGACTCCAGCTGACGCTTGAACTGGCGGTCGAGACGGCCAGGATAATAGAGGACGGCGCAGAGATTCTTGTCGCCAATTGTGCTGCCCTCGCGGCCAAGGAAAAGGGTGTCGTGACCACTATAGTTGCTGTCGAGGGCAGGATATTGATACTGCATCGAATGGACGATGACTCCGCGCTCGTTGGAGTTGCGATAGGTGACGGCGAAATCGTCGTAACTGACGCGCTGCGAGTTGAGCCAAAGGGCGCGGTTGCTGCCGCTACCGACTTGCCAGAGGCCGATAACACTATCGGCGTCGGTCTCGTAGACTGTGAAAATGGTGGCTGTGCCGTCGGTGCGGAGGCTGTCGGCTATGATGGTCAGGACGGTGTCAGACAAGTTGACAGAGGGATTGAAATTGGTAACCCGCGACAAGGCGGACGGCACGCTGTCGGACGGGTGGAACGCCACCTTGGGCGACCTGACGGTCTGCCCCAGCACAACGCTGTAGGGCAAGAGGAGGCAGGCGGCGAGGATAATCTTATATAATTGCTTCATTATTATATACATATTACATTATTATCTTAATAATTATTGAT
>CALEPD010000002.1 GCA_937910265.1 uncultured Bacteroidales bacterium | reverse complement strand
ATTCATGGCCTTGCGGCTTACAAAATGCTCAAGTTTGCCTATAATCTGAGGAGCACAGCCATCCTGGTTGGGACAGTAGAATCCCGATTCGCCGTCGGTGCGCACCAAAGGTGTGTGACAAATAGGGCAATGGGTGGCATAGCCCAAGGGAGTGGCATCGAGTTGGCGTTTATCGTAATCGACACCCACCACTTTGGGTATAATCTCGCCTCCTTTTTCGATGAAGAGCGAGTCGCCCTGGCAGATATCCATCTTTTCGATGAAGTCGGCGTTGTTGAGTGTGGCCCTGCGCACAGTGGTGCCGCCAAGCCATACAGGGGTAAGGTTAGCCACGGGAGTCACCACACCGGTACGTCCCACCTGATAGCTCACACCTTCGAGAAGCGTGGAAACACGTTCGGCCTTGAACTTGTAGGCAATGGCCCATCGTGGAGACTTGGCGGTGGCACCCATTGCATCCCATAGTTGCACCTGATTGACTTTTATGACGATGCCGTCGATGGCGTAAGGCAGCTGCCAACGGGCTTTGTCCCAATAGTCGATATAGGCCTTAATCTCATCGATATCGCGGCACACTTTTATGTGAGGCTGCACATCGAAACCCATCTGTCGCAACCATTGGAGGCGTGCGAAATGGCTTTCGGTGTTGGCAGACAATTGCATCTTGGGGTCCTGCATTAAGAAATAGGAGCAGAACTGAAGTTTACGCTTGGCACACTCGCGCGAATCTTGCAGTTTGAGTGAACCGGAAGCGGCATTGCGTGGGTTGGCGAAGGGCAGCTCGCCATCGGCTTCGCGTTGGCTGTTCATCGACTCGAAGGCATCGAAAGGATAGATGACCTCTCCCCTCACCTCAAATTCATGGGGATAATCGCCCTGCAGACGCAGCGGGATGGTGCGTATGGTTTTGGCGTTGCTGGTGATGTCGTCGCCCACAACACCGTTGCCGCGTGTGACAGCCTTTGTAAGCTGACCGTCGATGTAGGTCAACCCGATGGCAACACCATCGTACTTTAATTCGCAGGTATAGTCGAACTGCACGTCGCCCAACAGTTTGCGGCAACGTGATTCAAAATCTTCGATTTCGGCTATGCTGTAAGTGTTGCCCAATGAGAGCATTGGATAGCGGTGCTCGACCTGAGCGAAGTTTTTGTTCACCTCGCCCCCTACCCTTTTGGTGGGAGAAACCGGTGAAGCCCAATATGGATGCGACTGTTCGAGTTGGGTCAATTCGGCCAGCAGTGCATCGAATTCGCTGTCGCTCACCAACGAGGTGTCGTTCATGTAGTATTCGTAGTTATAACGGTCGATCAGCTGTTCGAGTTCCTTCATACGAAGTTTGGCATCCTCGTTTTCCAACATATCAAACAAATCAATCTGCATGGCTTATAGCGTATAAATCAAAAAAAAAAACAGAGATGAAACCTTAATCGGCCAGTTGCCATTCGCCCACAAAGTTGAGCGAGACAGGGCCTGTGAGCTTTACTTGGTTGTAGTGAGAATCGGACACATTGAAGTCGACCCTGAAATCGCCACCACGGGTAACCAGCTTGCGGTTGCCGGAGACTATGGAGCAAGCGGTAACACCGGTGCCGCAAGCCCAGGTTTCGGCTTCCACTCCGCGTTCGTAGGTGCGGACCATCAGCACACCGTCATCGCGGTCTTCGATGAAGTTGACATTGGTGCCTTCGGGAAATTCGGTGGCAATGTTCCTGATGCGGCGACCTTCCGACTCGACGTCGTAATGTGCCAGATCGGAGACGCGCTGCACATAGTGAGGCGATCCGGTATCGAGAAACCATCCGTCGAGGCACTTTCGGACCTCGTTGCGGGGCACATCGCGCATGCCCAATCTCACAATGCCTACATTCGACTGATTGTCCCACACAAGCATCTCGGCCTCGTGCAGTCCGTCGTAACCCACGAAACGCAGGGCACGCGAATCATCGCCGATGCCGAGTATATGGGCGAAGGCGGCAATACAACGTCCGCCATTGCCGCACATAGAGCCCAACCTGCCATCGGAGTTGTAGTATTTCATTTCGAAATCGGTGTCGTTGGATACTGCAGGGCCGAGCGTCATCAAGCCATCGGCGCCGATACCAAAACGACGGTGACACATCATGGCCACCTGTTTTACAGAGAGCTGAGGGGAAGCATCGCGCACATCGAGCAACACAAAATCGTTGCCGGCGCCGTCGAATTTCCAAAATTTCAATTTAGTCATACTTTGTCAGTTTCTTTTTTTGCCACGGCTTCAAGCAGGTCGCCGTCGGTTTCGTCGGCTTCAGTCCCATCCGATTTAACCAATTTATTGCGGTTTACAATCACCAATATCGAGCAGATGCAGATTGAGAAGAAAATAACTGCATAGGCCACCGACTTCATTTGCGAAGCCCAGGGTATGAGGTTGTAGCCGAGCGACGAATTGACCTGTTCGGGCATAGCGGCCAAAACAGCTGCCACCAATCCTTTGGGTATCATCATCGACACCACAAGTCGGTCTTGTTTGCTGTTTTTACGTCCCACGATAGCTATCAACACAAAGCGTGCGACATAGAGGGCCACAGCGATAAAGAAACCGTACAAAAACATCTTGGCGTTGTTGAACGGTATGCAGATTCCGACATAGACGAAGAAGAAGGTTTTGAAAATGAAAACCAACTCGCTGAAGAAACTCCGTTCGTTGTCGTCGAGCGGGCGCATCTTCTGCAGTTTCATCTTGCTGAGGAAAGAGAACTCGAAGTAATCGATATTGCCCAAAACGATGCCGAATGCCAACGAAGCGATGGCGCCGCTATAGCCCAATGTTTCGGTGATGCCGTAGAGTATGAATACAAACGCCGGAGTAAGGAACATGGAGTTGCGCATGGTGCGGATTCGGTCGAGCAACGAAGCCCAAACTATACCGCCAATAACACCGATGACCAATGCCAGGAGCACCGACGCCAAAACCTTACCCACCAATATGCCGACACTCATCTCACCCATTTTGAAACTCTCGATGATGGCCAACGACACCACAATGCTCAGCACGCCGCTGATGGCCGATTCGAGTGTAAGAAGCACCACTGTACGGCTGCTTACCGCCAGCTGGCGGGTCAACGGAATTACGATGGCGGCCGATGTACCAGCCAGCATGGCACCCAGGAGCATCGCCACCTTGGTGTCAAAGCCCAGCAGTCGGGATATACCCATAGCCACAAGCATGGATACAACAAAACTCAAGATAGTGATTTGGAACACACCGTCCCAGTATTTCTGCACCTGTCCCAATTTCAAGTCGATACCACTATCGAAAAGGATAAACAACAGCGTGAGTGACGAAAAAACGCCTCCCACATAGCTCAAATCCTCGGGCGAGACCCATTTCATGACAGGGCCGGCGATGATGCCGATGATGACAAGAAACAGCACATCGGGTATCCGCTTTTTGCTGAAGAGAAACGAAAAAAGGTGCGCCCCAAAAATCAAAAGGCCAAGAAATATAAATACTGACATAGCGCTACATTTGTTCAACCATAAAAAGCACAATTGCTTTACTATTGATTATTTTAATATGGATACTACAAATTCAAAATCATCAACGTTTTTGTTGTTATGTTGGTGTATCAACATTAGGTTCTTTTTGTCTCCTGTTACCATCTGCATATCTGTCAGCCATATAGCTTGCAATACTCATTCCTTCCGCACAAACACACGAACGACAGAATGTCAAAAACAAACGAAAACCAATTTGTAGAAACCATTTAAGTAAACGCAATTAGCGGTATTTTAGTATCAGATACACCGTCGATACTTGAGGAGAAATCAATAAATTCGATGTATTTACTGTTCTTTGTGCAGCGGACAAGCTGCCGGGAGATTGCAGACAATGAAAAAGGAATGCACGCAACGTGGGATTGCAGGGAGACGACTATATGTCGATGTCGTCAAAAAGGCGCCTGAGACGCAAAAGTTCCGGGTTGACCGAAAGCATTGCCTCAAATTTCTCCTTGGCAGAATAAGGAACCGATTCGGTTTGGACATAATTGACCTTGCATTTTGCATTGAGAGACTCAACACCACTGAGACGGCGCAGTTCGTGCAGAATGTGAACCATGTAGGGACGGATGCGGGTTTCGTAGTACGAGTTGTCGGCAATAATCCAAAACGACTCCTCATCGTTGTATTCGACCTCTTTGCCATGCAAGAGGTATTTCAATTCGCTGCGTTCGTTCTCGAGCAAGCCTTTCATCCACTGCTCGTTTTCAAACAATTTACTCCACAATCCAGGCAGCATTTCGGGTGTCAGGCGTTTGGTTTCGGCAACAACAATTTCGGTGGGTTGAGGGGGAACCACCTCGCTGACTTTGTATGGCAGATAGGGCTTAATCTGGGGATTGCCTGTAACGGGAGATATCACCACATTGTAGCTTTCGGGAGAGGCCGTGGCAGGTGCCGCGGGGGTCGCCGGCGCAGCGGGAGGTGCAGCGGGAGGTGCAGCGGGTGCATCAGGCTGAGGAGTAGCTGAGCGGAGCGTCATTGCCCACTCTATTCCACCTAAAGTTATATGTTCCGCGCGAGGCGATCTTGCAATCTAACTGCCGGCCATCTTCATCAAACAAATCTCAACAAAGAGACGTTTGTTGGCGGCTGTGCCATATCGGTATTCGTGTTCGGATGCGATATCGAGAAATTTGAGCAACAAAGGCAATCCGCAGGTAACAGCCTGCTCGCCGAAACGGATGCGTGCATCGTCGTTGACTTCGAGCAGATTGTGAGTGATGGGATCGAGGGCCACCATGAGGTTGCGGATGTGCTCGTTCAAACCATTGAGGAAATGGAAACTGTCGAACCCGTGGTCAACCACTTCGTTGTAGAGGCTCAATGCCTGGGCGATGTTGTTGGTGCGACAATATTCGATTAGACGGAAATAATATTCGTAGCTCAGTTCGTTGAGGGTCTGCGTGCAGAGCTCGTAGGTGAGGTTGCCGCGTGTGAAGTTGACCAATTGGTCGAATGTGGAGAGCGCGTCGCGCAAGCCGCCGTCGGCACGTTTGGCAATAAAACGCAAGGCCTCCTCCTCATACTGCACCCCTTCGCTGGTGGCCACCTTTGCCAAATGGGCAACAATATCGTCGTTGGTGATACGCTTGAATTCGAACACCTGGCAACGGGAAAGGAGCGGTGTTATGACCTCGAACGAAGGGTTTTCTGTAGTGGCTCCGATAAGAACTATAGTACCGTCTTCTACTGCACCCAGAAGTGCATCCTGCTGAGATTTGTTGAACCTGTGGATTTCATCAATGAACAGGATGGGGGACAGACCCCTCGAAAAGATTGAATTTGACCTGGCCTTGTCAATCACGTCTCTGACATCCTTGACACCGGAACTGACAGCCGACAAGGTGTAGAACTCCCTGCCGAGCGACTGGGCCACGATACGCGAAAGGGTAGTCTTGCCTACCCCCGGAGGGCCCCACAGGATGAAGGATGAGAGATTTCCACTCTCGATCATATTTCTGAGAATACATCCCTCACCGATAAGATGGCGCTGTCCCACATAGCCGTCGAGACTATGGGGACGCATCCTTTCCGGAAGCGGGGGAAGCATTCTGCTTCTTCCTA
>CALEPD010000001.1 GCA_937910265.1 uncultured Bacteroidales bacterium | reverse complement strand
CGGTGCGGACCGGATCGAGGGATGCCTGTTCGGCAACGGGGAGCGGACCGGGAACGTCGACCTCGTCACGCTCGGCATGAACCTCTTCAGCCAGGGCGTCGACCCCGAGATCGACTTCACGGTCGGCGGCGGCATCGACCAACCAGAAGAACAACAGGAAGAGGTACACCACATTCAACAAGAATGAGACGGAAACCACTTTAACCTGATTCATACGGTTTTTGTACATGAAGATACTCACAAGCGATAGCACAGCAACACAGAGTGCCAAAACCATGGCAATCCAAACCGGAGTGCCTTTGAAATACTCACTTCCCGCCACAGAGACCATTAGGGAGCTTTTGGAGACATTGCCAAACTCATCAACGGTATCGGTATATTCGGTTGGCGACGGGAAAAGAGTCATGTTGGCGGACAGTTCCTCGAAACTATAGGTGGCCACGGGAAACATAAAGCACAGCACCATGGCACATACCGAAAGCAACAGATAAAAAGATTGAATTCTCTGAATCATAATACGTATTTAGATTTTAGTTCTCAAATAGACTTTGGATATCGATATCCTGGATATCGTCGGCATTGCGGTAATGCCATTTGCCTAAAACAACGGCATCCTTCAACAAGATGAAACCCGGATTGGAGCGAAGTACCGTTTCGATGGCGGTATCGTCGGTGAAGAAATAAGAAACCATATTCAAATCGTTCTTGAAGATGAAATCCTCAATCTGCTCGTCGAGTGCCGACGAAAGGATAACAAACTTAATGCCATTGTCTTCTGCGAAACGATAGGTATTGCAAATTGCCTCCGCACCGCGGGCATCGACATCATTGATGTGATGGATAGTGGCTATGATTATCGGTTCGGCAGAACCCACCAAATCACGGGAATAATCCTCACCATCAATGCCCATCATTGAGAAACCGTCGGCCTGAATCTCGTAGGGGTCAACAACACGGCTGTCGACAAATTCCCAAGCGTTCACCCAATTGGTGTCCTGATAATAATCCATCAGTTTCTGCGACTCGAACTCGATAGTTTCACCTGTTTCCTTGTTTTTGTAAATCAGGTAGCTTTTTACTTCGAGGTTTTCGCCGTAAGGAATCATCTGGTTGCCCACCTTCCATGGACGGAAATCGATAACAGGTTCGTTGGCGATATTGTATAAGCCGAACACAGTCATTGCGCCAATGGTGATGATTGCTATGATGGAATCGCGTTCGGTGCGCAGTTTGCGTCGTACATTACGAGTGAGAAAAATCCATATTGTTGGGATATCGAGCACCACATTCTTCCAGAAGGTTTCCCAATTGGTGAGTTTAACGGCGTCGCCGAAGCATCCGCAGTCGGTAACCTTGTTGGTGATAGCGTCGATAAGGGTGGTTACGGTAAAGAACACCATCATGATAGCCAACACCCATGCAGTAATGCGACGGAACGAACCTGTGATGAGCATGACGCCCACGAGGAATTCAAGCACCACCAGAGCCATAGAAAGCACTCCTGCCAATGGGATTGCCCATTCAAAGGTAATGGAGCCGATGCTCCAAACGGTCATATATTCCTGGATTTTGAAGGTTGTGCCCATCGGGTCGACACCTTTCACAAATCCCGAAAAGATGAAAACCAAACCTACAAACCACCTACAAATGACATTCAAGGTGAAATTCAACTTTGTATCTTTCATTTCTCACTGATTTTAATTAAACAAAACAACGAATAATTGATAATATCCATGTATCCGCCAGTTACGCCTTCGGAAATGATAGTTTCACCCCCATTGTCCTCAATTTGCTTGATACGCAGTATTTTCATCAATATCAAATCGACCATCGAGCTTACACGCATCTGGCGCCAAGCCTCACCATAGTCGTGGTTTTTGTCGAGCATCAGAGATGTTGCGGCAGCGATATGTTTGTCGTAAAGTTCCATGGCCTGCTGAGCCGGCAGGTCGAGTTCACCGCCTTGCCCCAGCTCATCCTGGATGAGAGCCATAACGGCATAGTTGACCATGGCGATAAATTCAGGTGTTTCGTTTTCCTCCACGCGATGAACACCTGTTTCCTGAATGCTGCGTATTCGGTTGGCTTTGATGAAAATCTGATCGGTAAGAGATGGCAATCGCAGTATGCGCCAAGAGGTACCATAGTCGTGCAGTTTCTTTTCGTAAATATTTCTGCAACGTTCAATCTCTTGAGAAAATTGCTCAGATGTTTTACTCATTTCTAAAAATAACGGATTTATGTTTACGGGGATAACGTGAATAGAGCATATTTATTGAATAGATGAAGCAAAAAAAGCCTTTCGCGCGAGTCAAAAGTTTGTCCAGTTCAGTTTTTTATTCTACTTTTGCAACCAAAAACAGACCTGCCCAACATTGGTGCAGCCAATGCAAACACAACACAAAACACTGTTCCACAACCCTATCAACCCAACCAGACACAATCAGACGTCCCGATGAACCCAAAACAGCATTTCAGCCCGATAACCTTTAGCAGCCGCGGCCGCCTACACCATTTCGAGAACCCTGTAATCATGGGTATTCTCAATATAACCGACGACTCGTTTTATGATGGGGGATGGTACGTCGATGGTAGCGCCTTGGTGGCACGGGCGAAAGCCATTGTTGAGGAAGGGGGCGACATTATCGACATCGGTGCAGCATCAACCCGTCCCGGGGCCATGATGCCGACACCCGAACAAGAAGCCGAACGGCTTGCAGCAGCAGTGGCATTGGTCCGCCAGCATCTCCCCGACGCAATCATCTCGGCCGACACCAGCTATGCGTTACCCGCCCAAAAAGCAATTGAAAGCGGTGCCGACATCATCAACGACATCAGCGGTGGACAATTCGATGACAATATGTTCGACTGCATCGCCGCACTTAAAGTACCCTATATCTTGTCGCACACCAAAGGCACACCCGACACCATGCAGCAGTTCGCGCAGTACAACTGTATCATCGACGACCTTATCAAATATTTCTCGGAACGGCTTAATCAATTGCGACTGATGGGCGTTAAGGACATTTGGCTCGACCCAGGATTCGGCTTCGCAAAAACTGTTGAGCAAAACCACGAACTGCTTGACCGTCTGGATGAACTGACAACCCTATTCAAAGAACCATTTCTTGCCGGCATTAGCCGCAAAAGCATGATATACAAAAAACTCAACATCACACCTGAGCAAAGCCTCAACGGCACCACAGCACTCAACACCAAAGCCTTACTGCGTGGCGCACGTATTTTGCGGGTGCACGACGTACAAGAGGCCAAAGAGCTGGTAAGCCTCGAAATTGTATAGATTAACGCTATCGATTCGACGTTATCACCATGTTTTCGCCTGTCAACTTATAACGTCAAACCCTAGCCTACCCCACTTTTTTTTCAAAAAAAATCCTTATGGTAGGCTCTAAAAATTCAACATTTTGTTCGTAGGCGTTCGACGGAGAGCCCAGT